>JBDRHJ010000077.1:0-2736 GCA_043816835.1 Candidatus Omnitrophota bacterium | reverse complement strand
TAGGGTAACCCAAGGCCCCTTTGTTAATTTTAACGGGACAATTGAGGCAATTTACCCCGAAAAAGGCAAATTAAAGGTCAATGTTTCGATTTTTGGCCGCGCAACACCCGTAGAGTTAGAATATTGGCAGGTAGAAAAAGTGTAAGTAAGGACATAGCTTATGGAGCTCATAGAGCGACATAAGTTATCGGTCCGAACTTATCCCGCCCTTTTGGGGAAGATACAAAATGAATATGCATTTTGAATATATATTGCGAAGCGAAAATTTTAAATATCGTTACATCGGCAGCACTAATGATTGAGAGCGAAGATTAAAAGAACATAATGATAATAGTGGTAGAGTGTTTGCTACGAGTAAACATAAACCGCTAAGAGTAGTTTATTATGAATCGTATTTAAGTAAGAAAGATGCTTTTGATCGGGAGATGAAGCTGAAACATCACGTCAGTACGATCGGACACTTTAAGAAACGTGTAAAAAATAGTTTATTGCCGCCAAAAGGGCGGGGTGTACTCATTAAAGGGCAGGTGATAGTAATGGTATGGATCATGGCGATGCCTTAAAAAGGCACTTTAAATAAGATTAAGGATTTAATTTTAATAATTACGATTACCATGGAGGTGGCTAATGAGCCAGAAGACAATTAAGGAAATTAATCAGAAGATTAAAAAAGGCGATGTAGTAGTTGTAACTGCCGAGGAGATTATTGATATTGTCGATAAAAAAGGGATTAAGCAGGCAGCCAAGGAAGTTGATGTTGTTACTACTGCCACCTTTGGCCCAATGTGTTCATCAGGGGCATACCTTAATGTCGGGCATAGCAAGCCAAAGATAAAAATCGGCGGGGGGAGTGCATCCCTAAATGATGTGCCGGCCTATGCCGGTTTTGCGGCAGTGGATGTTTATATCGGGGCAACCGCCCTGCCTGACGATGATCCAAGGAATAAGGTTTTTCCGGGAGAGTTTAAATACGGCGGCGCTCATGTTATTGAGGATTTAGTGGCAGGGCGCGATTTACGGCTGGTGGCTACCAGTTATGGCACTGATTGTTATCCCAGGAAGAAATTGGAAACCCTGATAAACATTAAGGATTTAAATGAAGCAGTGCTTTTTAATCCGCGAAATGTATATCAGAATTATAACGTAGCAACAAATCTTTCGGATAAAATTATCTATACCTATATGGGCACGTTAAAGTCTAAATTAGGCAATGCTAATTATTGCAGCGCAGGCCAGCTTTCACCGCTTCTTAATGACCCGCACTATAAGACAATTGGTATAGGTACGCGAATCTTCTTAGGCGGCGGTGTTGGTTATGTGGTTTGGCATGGGACGCAGCATAATCCGACAGTGAAACGTAAGGATAACGGAGTCCCCCAAGCCCCAGCCGGCACATTAGCGGTTTTAGGAGACCTTAAGCAAATGAGCCCAGAATGGCTGCGCGGGGTAAGCATGCAAGGCTATGGCGTAACCCTTGGGGTTGGTGTTGGCATTCCTATCCCGATTTTGAATGAGGAGATATGCCGGTACACTGCAGTTAAGGATGAAGATATATGGGCGCAGGTTGTTGACTATAGCCATGCTTATCCGCAGGGAAAAAAGGAAAGCCTTGGGGAAGTAAATTACGCCCAGCTTAAGAGCGGAAAAATTACTGTTAAGGGACAAGAAGTTCCCACAGGAAATTTATCCAGCTATTCTAAGGCAGTGGAAATTGCCGAAGAATTAAAATCCTGGATTAAAAAAGGTAATTTTCTGTTAGCTGAACCAGTAGCCTATTTACCAGGGGCTGATACAGGCTATAGCTTTAAACCCCTTAAGGAAAGGCCAATTTAATAGTTTGTGTTCTAAGGGGGTTGGCTTAACCTTGGCTAGAATGTTATGCGGCAGTATAAGTTATTAAGATGCTGCCGCGTATGCATTTGCGGACAGGGTATAAAATTGAGTATTACAATGAATGATAAAGGCAAAATTATAAGCAGAAAACTTGGGGAATTGAAAAAGATTCTCTTTAATATGGAGAGCGTGCTTATTGCTTATTCCGGGGGCGTAGATAGCACTTTGCTTTTAAAAGTTGCTAAGGATGCATTAGGGGATAAGGTTTTGGCGGTTATTGCTGAATCCGAGGTTTATCCTTCTGATGAAATAACGCAGGCAGAGAAATTGGCTCGCAGTTTAAAGGTAAACTATCGAATCATCAAAACGCAGGAATTAGATAATCCTAAATTTGCCGACAACCCAAGGGATCGATGTTACTGGTGTAAAAATGAATTATTTGCTGAGTTAATAAGTATTGCCCGGCAGAATAATCTAAAGCATGTTTTAGACGGCACGAACTTCGATGATTTAGATGATTTTCGGCCCGGCATGAAGGCAGCAGACGGGCTCGGGATAAGGTCGCCGCTAAAAGAGGCCATGTTTACCAAGGGCGATATTCGCTTTTTGAGCAAGCAACTGAATCTATCGACATGGAATAAGCCATCATTTGCCTGCCTTGCCTCGCGTTTCCCTTATGGGTCAAAGATAACAAAAGAGGCGCTTTTAAGGGTAGGTTATGCTGAAGCGTTTTTAAAGGGTTTTGGGATAACCCAGGTAAGGGTAAGGCAGTATAATCAGACTGCGCGAATCGAAGTCCTAAAGAAAGAAATACCGAAATTATTAAAGGAAAGCACGAGGAAAAAGATTGTGGACAAATTTAAAGAATTAGGATATATTTATATAACAGTTGATTTAGAAGGG
>JBDRHJ010000076.1:0-10235 GCA_043816835.1 Candidatus Omnitrophota bacterium | reverse complement strand
GAAAAAAAGATGCAACGTGCATATGATTAAGGGCAAAGTTTCAGCCCATCATCCGCTTGCACGAAGTCCAGGATGCGAGCACGTAACATACGTCGGAGCCTTTACCCTCCTTGAATTAGTAATAGTAATTATTATATTAGGCATTCTTGCCACCTTGGGTTATACTCAGTATGCCAAGGTAGTAGAAAGAGGAAGAACTGCGGAGGCAAAAAGAAACCTTGGCCAGCTGCGCACTGCTCAAGTAGGTTATAAATTCGAATACGGTGCATACGCATCAACATTAGCGAAATTACTTTTAAGCGTGCCAACGTCTTGTACGTCCACGCATTACTTTTTATATTCATATAGTAGCGGATCTTCGGGTTTTTGCTATAACGAGCCGTATGTTTATGCCTCAAGGTGTACTAGTAATGGAAAAAGCCCGCAGGGGGATCCTTGGGTGGTCCGTTGTTGTTTAGACTCAGGCAGATGGCACGAAAGTCCACCGTCTGTCCCTCAATAACGTATGAAACGACGGTTCAACGCCCCACCTCCCCGATTAAAATGTAACGTTAAGTCTTGCTCTGTGCGATAGATGAGAGCCACCCTTAATAGAAATGAGAACGCCTGGGGTTAATGAGCGGCGGCAATTTAAGCGCATAAAAAGAAACCTGTTTGTGCAATGCCGTTATTACGACAGTGCTAATGTTTGGAGTAGTGTTATAGTACAAGATATCAGCATGGCAGGGATGAGTTTTTTAGCCGGTAAAAGTTTTAGGATTGGCGCAATATTAGAAATAAAAATTAGTACTTTTATCCGGAGGGAGACTTTAGCAATAATCGGTAAAGTAATAGACTGCAAAGAAAAGGCAACAAAGAGAAGCTGGATTACGCGTGTTTCTATTACGCAAATCAGTCAAAATGATAAACCGGTCTTTCAGGAGTTTATGCAAGTATTTTTAAAGGCAGCCAAGAATATTTCGTAAACCCCATTAGAGAACTTTGTCCTCTAACGGGGTAAAGGAGAAGAATCGCGATGAAGAAAATTTATCTTGGGCTTTTAGGATTTGGTAATGTTGGTTCAGGGGTTGTAAAAATATTAAAAACAAGGCAGTCTTTATTAAAAAAGAAGCTTGGTTGTAATTTGGTCTTTAAGAAGGTTTGTGACAAGGATTTGAGATCAAAAAGGGGGGTTAGTCTTCCTAAGGGGGTGCTTACATCAAATGCCGCAGAGATTATCGATGACCCTGGGATTGATGTTGTTATTGAATTAATCGGCGGCATTCATCCGGCGAAAGAATACATTATGCAGGCGCTTGCTAAAGGCAAGTACGTTATTACTGCCAATAAGGCGCTTTTGGCTGAATGCGGAAGGGAAATATTTAAGCTGGCCAATGAGCACGGTAAGACTGTTTATTACGAGGCTTCTGTAGGCGCCGGTATACCGATAATAAAATCTTTAAGGGAAGGCTTGGCTGCGGATAGGTTTAAGCGCATTTTCGGTATCTTAAACGGAACTTCAAATTTTATTTTATCAGCAATGCTTGAGCGCAGGATAAGTTTTGCCCAAGCACTTATTCAAGCGCAAAAAAGCGGCTTTGCCGAAAGAAACGCAAATTTGGATATTCAAGGCATTGATTCGCTGCATAAATTAATCGTTCTTGTTTATCTTTGTTTCGGAAAGCTGGTGAATCTTGATGATGTATTTGTCAGCGGAATTGAGCATATTTCGTTATTTGATGTAGTTTATGCCAAGGAGCTGGGTTATCAGATAAAATTATTAGCGATTGCGCAAAAAGAAGGGTATGAATTAGAACTTCGCGTGCACCCAACCTTAATCTCTCAAGACCACCTTTTAGCAAAGGTCAGCGGGATCAATAATGCAATTTATGTATCCGGCGATCTTGCAGGAGATTTGCTTTTCTTTGGTCCGGGCGCCGGTAAGACCGCAGCTGCTTCCGCCGTAGTTTCTGACTTACAAGATGCAGTTGCTGATTTACAGGCAGGCCTTTTTAGAAGAAAATTTTTCGCAGTCGAAGATACAACAATAAGAAAGCTGCGGCGTATTGACCAGAGCCAGAGCCGCTACTATATTCGTTTTATGGCTGTGGATAGGCCTGGTGTCTTGGCGGTAATTGCGGGCATATTGGCTAAATTTGACATAAGTGTCGCATCGGTAACACAGAAGGAAAGAAAACGAACTAAGGTTGTTCCGATAGTAATGATTGTTCATGAAGCCAAAGAAAAGAATCTGCTTTTAGCCTTAAAAAAGATAGCAGGTTTGGATGTGGTTAAGGAATCGCCTGTAGCAATAAGAATAGAGCAAATATGATTAAAACCCTAAACCCTAAACTCGAAACTTTTAGAATTTCGTGTTTAGAGTTTATGTTGGGTTAGTAAGGAGAAATTAATATGCAACCAAAGATTACAGCGAGATATCAGGGTGTAATCCAACGATACAAAAAATACCTTCCGGTAAGCAAAAATACGCCCGTGATTAGCCTTCTTGAAGGTGATACCCCTTTAATATACGCTAATCACCTTAGTAAAATTATGGGCGATAATTTTCAGGTATATTTAAAATATGAGGGATTAAACCCTACTGGTTCATTTAAGGATCGCGGCATGACCTTGGCTGTGTCTAAAGCAAAGGAAGAGGGCTCGGGCGTAGTGATTTGTGCTTCAACCGGAAATACCTCTGCTTCTGCCAGTGCTTATGCAGCAAGGGGAAAGATGCGTTGTGTTGTAGTCATCCCTAAAGGCGCGATTGCATTAGGCAAGTTGGCTCAGGCGTTAATCCATGGCGCTTGCGTTTTGGCGGTAAAGGGTAATTTTGACGATGCGCTTAGCATTGTGCGCGAAATTTCTCAAAAATATCCGATAACCCTGGTTAATTCCCTTAATCCTTATCGCATCGAAGGACAAAAAACAGGAAGCTTTGAAGTTTGCGATTTTCTTTCCGGGGCACCTGATTTTCAGGCAATGCCTGTGGGTAATGCCGGTAATATTACTGCCTATTGGCAGGGATATAAAGAATACCGGCAATTGGGAAAAATAAAGCATTTGCCGCGTATGCTTGGTTTTCAGGCTCAGGGGGCGGCACCGATTGTCAGGGGGCATCCGATAAAGAATCCAAAAACAATTGCTACTGCAATTCGCATCGGAAATCCGGCCAGTTGGAACAGGGCAGAGCTTGCACGTGATGAATCCGGCGGTTTAATTGACATGGTTTCCGATAAGGAAATTATCGATGCCTATAAAATTTTAGCAACAAAAGAGGGCGTTTTTGTTGAACCGGCGTCTGCTGCCTCTGTGGCTGGATTACTAAAGTTATCCAAGCGAGGTTATTTTTCCCGCCTGTGGCGGGAAAAGGCGGGAAAGGAACACGCGGCGCACAGCGCGAAGCGCAAAACACAGATAGTTTGTATCTTAACCGGACATGGCCTTAAAGATCCTGATTGCGCAATCGAATCTGTGAAGAAGCCAAAGATAGTCTCAGCGAATTTAAAAGCAATTTTAAGAGAAATCGGTTACTAGCAAGAAAATCTCCTTCAGCGATAACATTTGTGCGATTTTCAGTGGTTGGAATTTTGGTTTTTTGAAATTCCATACCATAAATTAGCGTACGTATAGGAAAATAAGATATAGACAGAACGCTAAAGAAGGTTAATGGGCTTACAAGGCAAAAGGATTCTAATTACAGCCGGGCCAACCTGGGTTGCCATTGACAGCGTAAGGGTTATCAGTAATATCGCTACAGGAAAGACCGGTATATTACTTGCCCGCAAAGCGCTATCTTACGGCGCAAGGGTAACGCTATTGTTAGGCGCAGGAGCAGGCGTTTGTGCCTTAAGCGGGAATCAGGCCAAAGGCGCAAGATTTAATAAAATGCTGCGTGTAGTACGTTTCCGTTTTTTTGATGAATTAAAGAATATCTTATCCCGCGAACTGAAAAAGAATGCTTATGATATAGTCATACATTCTGCGGCAGTTTCTGATTTTAAAGCAAAATCTAAATCAAAAGCAAAGTTAAGTTCAGGCAGAGAGCATATTTTAAAGTTAGTGCCTTTAGAAAAATTAGCTGTTTTGATTCGTTGCCTTGCTTCCGAGGCACTCTTAATAATGTTTAAGTTAGAGTCCGGCATCACGGATAAGGCGCTTATTCAAAGGGCAAAAAATGCCCGGGAAAAAAACCGCGCAGATTTGATAATTGCTAATCGCCTTAATCCTTACCGCGCATACATTATTGATAGAAATGGTATTCAAACTTATGTAGGAAATAAAAAAGAATTATCAGAAAAGCTGATTAAACAGTTAGCAGCTTTTAACTAACAACTGACAACAAATAACTAAAAACTGCACATGAAATATATTATTCTGGTTGGAGATGGAATGGCGGATTATCCGATAGAAGGGCTTAATAATAAGACGCCCCTTGAGGCAGCAAAAACATCAAATATGGATTTTATCGCACGCTGCGGGCTGCTCGGCCAAGTCAAAACTATTCCCGATAAAATGGCGCCGGCTTCTGATGTTGCGAATATGTCGATTTTAGGTTATGATCCGGAGGTATATTATACGGGGCGCGGGCCATTGGAAGCCGCTAATTTGGGGATTGAATTAGGCGATAATGATATCGCTTTTAGGTGTAATTTTATTACCACCAATAAGGGTACGTTGAGCGATTATAGCGCCGGGCATATCACCACCAAAGAAGCGGGTATATTAATCGATTTTCTTAATCAGAAACTATCCGTGCTGCGCATAGACCCGGAAGGTTTTATGCCTGATATGAGGCAGATTAAATTTTATAGCGGGATTAGCTATCGAAATCTTATGATTATAAGGGGTGCGCCGCAGGAATTGCTTGCGCTGCGTTGTTTTCCGCCGCATGATATTATCGGTAAGAAATTTTCTCGATATTTACCCAAAGGAAAAGGCAGGGAATTCTTGATTAATTTAATGAAAGAATTAAGCAAGCTTTTGGCGTCGCATGAAATAAATCAAGTTCGCATTGATTTAAGAGAGAATCCCGCAGATATGATTTGGCTTTGGGGCCAGGGGAATGCCCCAAAGTTACCGACATATAAAGAAAAATATAATTTAACCGGCAGCGTAATTTCGGCTGTGGATTTAATTAAGGGCATGGGTAAAATAATCGGCTTAGAAGTAATCAATGTCCCGGGGGCAACCGGTTTTTATGATACTGATTACGAAGGAAAGGCAAGGGCAGCAATAAGGTCTTTAGAGAACAATGATTTTGTTTTTCTGCATGTTGAAGCCCCGGATGAGGCGGGTCATAATGGGGATTTACGGGAGAAAATTACTGCGATTGAGCGTTTTGACCGCTTTGTTGTCGGCAAGATATTGTCGGTTTTTAAGCGAAAAAAGAATTTTCGCATTCTAGTTTTACCGGATCATCCGACCCCGCTGTCGATTAGAACCCACACCGCTGAACCGGTTCCCTTCGGTATGTTCGGCAATGATGTCTTTGGCGGCGGTTTTTTGGGCTATAGTGAAAAAGAGGCAAAAAAAAGCAAGCTCATTTTTGATAAAGGGCACGAATTAATAAATTATTTAATTAAGGGAAAATAATAAAATAAAACGTCCTCGCGTGTTTATCCTCGACAATTAGAAAACAATGAATGCGCTGGTTATTGTTTTTATTTCCGGAGTATTGTTTTTTGTTGCCTTTCGGTTTTATGCAAGAAAATTGGAAGAGCTTTGGCAAATTGATCCAAAGCGCTCAACCCCGGCTTTTACTAAATACGACAGCATTGATTATGTGCCGGCGAAAAAATGGCTGGTTTTATTTGGGCATCATTTTGCCTCGATTGCAGGCGCTGGTCCGATTGTCGGCCCGGTATTGGCTGCGGTTTTTTGGGGCTGGGGCCCGGCACTAATCTGGATAATCTTGGGAACAATTTTTATCGGCGGCGTGCATGATTTTGGCGCATTAGTTGTTTCAGTAAGAGAGGGAGGCGCCTCTATCGCGCAAATCGCCGAGTCGGCAATATCCAGAAAAACAAAGCTGATATTTTCCTGGTTTCTTCTTTTGGCTTTAATTTTAGTTGTGGCGGTTTTTGCTTATTTTTGCGCACAGACCTTTGTTGAGGAGCCCAAGATTGTATTGCCGTCATTAGGATTAATTCCCTTAGCGGTCTTGTTGGGTTTTGCCTTATACCGGGTTAAGTTTAATTCAATATTAGCAACCATAATTGCCTTAGTTTGTTTATTTGGTTTAATTGCCGGCGGTAATTTTTTGCCGATTAGCCTGGGTAAGCATAGTTTTGCTATTTGGCTGGCGGTTTTGTTTATTTATTGTTACTTTGCTTCGGTTGCGCCGGTAAATATACTTTTACAGCCACGCGATTATTTAAGCAGCTTTTTGCTATTTTTTGGTATGCTTTTGGGGTATGTCGGGTTAATTGCACGTCCGATTTTAGTAGAAGCCCCGTTCTACCGGCAATGGTCAAGTGCAAGCGGCAGCCTTTGGCCATTTATGTTTGTCACTGTTGCCTGCGGGGCAATTTCCGGTTTTCATAGCCTTATTGCCAGCGGCACAACTTCAAAACAAATTGCCAATGAGCGTCATATTAAATCCATTGGTTATGGCGCAATGATTGCCGAAGGCGTGCTTGCGGTATTTGCATTAATTGCAGCCAGCGTAGTTATCAAGGGGCTTAAGGATCCGGCGGCTACCTTAACAGAAATCGGGCCAATTACCTTTTTTGCTCGAGGTTACGGGTTAATTACATCGGTATTTTTAGGGGGGTTAGGTAGTTTTATTGCAATTACTATTTTAAATGCATTTATTTTAACCACCCTTGATTCGGCTACGCGAATTGCCCGTTATTTATCCGAAGAGCTTTTTAACATAAGGAATCGCTTCTTTTCGTCTCTTTTGGTTGTTGTGGCAAGCGCCGCTTTAGCGTTCAGCGGCAAGGGTGCGAAGATTTGGATGATATTCGGCACGGCTAATCAATTGGTGGCAGGCTTAACGCTAATGGTTTTGGTTTCTTGGTTATTAATGCGAAAACGCCGGGTTAAGGTTGTTTTAATCCCTGCGGTATTTATGCTGGTTACGACATTGGCAGCCCTGGTTGGACAAGGAATAAAGTGTGTTCGAGAACAAAATATACCGCTTTTAATTATTACTGGGGCATTATTTGTTTTAGCGGTTTTTATGATAAGCGAGGTTTTAATATGGAGAAAAAAATTATTGTCCAAAAATATGGCGGTTCCTCAGTAGCGAATTTAAGGCGTATTCAAAATGCCGCTAAGCGAATAGCCGGCTATAAAAGAAATGGCTATGCGGTAGTAGTAGTGGTTTCGGCTTTAGGGGACACTACCGATGAGCTTGTTGAGTTAGCGCATCGTATTAGCTCCTCTCCGCGCGAGCGGGAAATGGATATGCTGCTTTCAACCGGCGAACAGATATCTTGCGGGTTAATGGCGCTTGCTTTAATAAAGCTGAAAGTAGATGCAATTTCTTTTACCGGGGCCCAGGGCGGAATTATTACTGATACCGCCCACACCCGCGCAAGGATTATTAAAATTAACGCTGATAAAATATGGTCAGAGTTAAAAAAGGGCAAGGTTGTTGTTGTGGCCGGGTTTCAAGGTAGAACCTTAGGGGAGGATATTACTACTTTAGGCCGCGGTGGTTCGGATTTAACTGCTGTGGCTTTAGCAAAAGTGCTTAATGCGCCGATTTGTGAAATTTACTCTGATGTTGATGGTGTTTATACTGCTGACCCACGCATTGTTCGCGATGCCCGTAAGCTGGATATAATAAGCTATGATGAAATGCTCGAAATGGCATCATTAGGCGTACAAGTTATGCAGGATCGTTCGGTTGAGGTAGCAAAAAAGTTCAATGTCGTAATTCATTTACGTTCTTCTTTTAATGAGAAAAAAGGCACAATGATTTGTGAACCGGCGATTTTTTTTCGCGCTAAAAAACGAAGGCAGGAGGTAAGCAAGATGGAAGAAACAGTATTAAGCGGTGTTACGATGAATAAATCCGAAGCCAAATTAACTATCTGTGATGTTCCCGACAGGCCCGGGTTAGCGGCGACGATATTTACAAGCATATCTAGTCAGGGTATAAACGTTGATATGATTGTGCAAAATACGAGTCGCGACCGCAGAACCGATATCTCTTTTACCGTGCCGCGGTCAATGTTAAAGGCTGCGCTTAGCGCAGCGCGAAAAATAAAACGCGAGATTCATGCAGGTTCTGTTTTTGCGGATACGGATATCGCGCGCGTTTCGATTGTCGGCGTAGGAATGAAGACTCACTCTGGGGTGGCAGCCAAGATGTTTGAGGCCTTGGCGGATTGCCGGATAAACATCGAAATGATTTCAACATCCGACATCAGTATCTCATGTATTATCAAGAAAAAATTTGCTGAGCGGGCTATGCGGGTGATACATAAGAAGTTTGAGCTGGAAAAAAAGTAATGAGGACATCACTTAGCGAACGGTAGCGAAGCTAAGTGATATGTCCGAATTATCCAGCACTAATTTTAAGCTATGAATTCGCAGAAAATCAGTGCTGGATAATTGACTGCTCGTAACTTATGTGTTCGAATTTATCCCCGCACCTTTTACATATTCAAAGTTTTTGAGAATTATTCTTTAAAGACCCATAGTAATAATAAAAAGGTGCGGGATTACCTGTGCATTGGAGGTTAAATGCGAAAAATCAAATTATACGATACAACCCTAAGGGACGGCGCGCAAAGCGAAGGTATTACTTATTCTCTGATTGATAAAGTGCGCATTGTAGAAAAGTTGGATAGCTTAGGCTTGGATTATATTGAAGGCGGCTGGCCAAGCTCTAATCCTAAGGATATGCAATTTTTCAAGCGCATGGCCAAAAAGCGGCTAAAGAGCGCACAATTGGTTGCTTTTGGTTCGACGCGGCGGGCTGGGATAAGTGCAAGGCAAGATAAAAACTTGCAGGGGATTTTAAAGAGCGGGGCCAAGGTTGTGACGCTCTTTGGTAAGACATGGCCGCTTCATGTAAGGAATGTTTTACGCACAACACTTCATGAAAACCTTAAGATGATCTTTGAAAGCGTCCAATTTCTTGTAAAAAACAAAAAGGTTGTTTTTTATGATGCGGAGCATTTTTTTGATGCCTATTACGAGGATTCGGATTATGCTTTTGATTGTCTTCGGGCAGCCGAGAAAGCCGGGGCAAGCTTTTTAGTACTTTGTGATACTAACGGCGGGATGCTGCCGCAGCAAATTGTACGCGTGGTTAACGGGGTCAAGCAAAATATTAAAACAAGATTAGGCATTCATTGCCATAATGATGCGGGTTTAGCAGTGGCTAATTCATTGCTTGCAGTTGATTCGGGCTGCGATATGGTCCAGGGGACAATTAATGGTTATGGCGAGCGCTGCGGTAATGCTGATTTAATTCCGATTATTGCTAATCTTAAGCTCAAAATGGGATTTGCCTGTATTGGCAAAGAAGGCCTTAGAAGATTGTCCGAGGTTTCTTATTTTGTAAGCGAAATCAGTAATATGCGGCACATGATTAATCAACCCTATGTTGGTGATTCTGCGTTTGCCCATAAGGGCGGCGTACACATTAATGCAATGATGAAGGAATCCCGCTCTTACGAACATGTAGATCCAGGGATAGTCGGTAATCGACGCAGGATTCTGGTTTCTGAATTAGCGGGAAAAAGCGGGATTTTACTGCGCGCTAAAGAGTTAAAATTTGATTTAACTAAGGATAATCCTCAAACAAAAAAGGTCTATAAATTACTTCAATCGCTGGAATTAAAGGGCTATCATTTTGAGGCTGCCGAAGCATCCTTTGAATTGTTATTAAAAAAGGCATTAGGCCATGCCCGCGAATATTTTCATTTAGAGGGCTTCCGGGTAGTGGTAAACAAGGAGGCAAATAAGAAGATTACTTCCGAGGCAATCATTAAATTGCGGGTAAAGAATAAGCTTGAGCATACTGCTGCCGCGGGAGACGGCCCGGTGAATGCGCTGGATAATGCTTTGCGTAAGGCTCTAAAGGATTTTTATCCGACATTGGCAAAGATGCACCTTTCTGATTTTAAGGTGCGTATATTAGATGAGAAAGCCGGTACTGCAGCAACAACCCGGGTAATTATCCAATCGCAGGATGAAAAGGAAGATTGGAGCACAATCGGCGTATCAGAGAATATTATGGAAGCATCCTGGCAGGCTTTGACCGATTCAATTGAGTATAAACTTCTGAAGGA
>JBDRHJ010000075.1:0-7278 GCA_043816835.1 Candidatus Omnitrophota bacterium | reverse complement strand
TGCCGCAATAGGCATTAAGCGAAGTTTTGTCGCTAAATTACTAAAGCTATGATAAAAATTAAAACCATTGCCTGGGAGAAAAACAAGATTAAGATTATTGACCAGACCAAGCTGCCTAATCAGCTGAAATATGTTTACATTACAGGCCTAAGAAGGCTTTTTATTGCCATAAAATCAATGAAAATTCGCGGGGCTCCGGCCTTAGCTGCAGCCGGGGCACTAGGCGTAGTCCTGGCAGCTTATCAGAGCCGGTTAAAGGGCGTTGAGCCGCTAAAGAAAAAACTCGAACAGGCAATTGATTATCTTGGGCGCAGCCGGCCAACCGCAGTAAATCTTTTCTGGGGGCTGGAAAGGATGCGTGCGGTACTCAAAAATAATGATTATATTTTAGTCTCTACAATAAAATCAGCTTTACTTGAAGAAGCAAAGAAAATTATTGACCAAGACCGCGCTGCCTGCCGGGGGATGGCTGAAATTGGGGCGCGTTTAATTAAGAATGGGGATAAAATTTTAACTATTTGTAATGCAGGGATTCTTGCAACCGTAGATTACGGCACAGCCCTGGGGGTTATTCATCGCGCAAAGGACAAGGGCAAGCGCTTTTCTGTATTTGCCTGCGAAACCCGCCCCCTTTTTCAGGGTGCCCGTTTAACCGCCTGGGAACTTACCAAAAACAAGATTGATGTGACCCTTATCTGCGATAACCTGGCAGCTACTTTAATGCGCAAGGGAAAAATCAATAGAATATTTGTCGGGGCAGACCGCATTGCCGCTAACGGCGATGTAGCAAATAAGGTGGGGACTTATAATTTAGCGGTTTTAGCCAAGTGGCACAATATACCCTTTTATGTAGTTGCACCCTTATCCACATTTGATTCTAATATTAAGAGCGGCAAGGATATTATTATTGAAGAGCGCTCAGCCCGTGAGGTTACAGACCACTTTTTTAAAAAACCAATTGCCCCGCGTTCGGTGAAAGTGCTTAATTTAGCCTTTGATCTAACCCCCCATAAATTGATTACCGGTATAATTACTGAAAAGGGCATATTGCGTTATCCTTAAGACGCCTAAGAGGGCGCAGCCGATATGAAGATTAAAAAATTAGGCGAGTTTGGTTTAATTGAATTAATAAAGAAGATGGCTCTGCCTTGCCGCGGGGTTATTAAAGGCATCGGTGATGATTGCGCGGTTTTGCCCTTTAACCAAAAAAAATTTCTCTTATTTACCTGTGATATGCTGGTTGAGGATGTAGATTTTACTTATCAAGATAAACCCTATCTAGTTGGGCAAAAGGGCCTGGGGGTTTGTTTAAGCGATATTGCTGCTTGCGGGGGTTTGCCGCGTTATGCCCAAATTTCCTTAGGCCTGCCAGTGAATATGCCGGTAAGCAGGATAAAGGAATTGTACCGCGGGATAGTTTCGCGGGCAGGGGAATTTAAGGTCGATATTGTCGGCGGGGATATAAGCCGTTGTGACAAGCTGGTGATTGATGTAAATTTATTAGGTTTAGTTGAGCGCAGGAATTTAATTCTCAGGCAGGGCGCAAAAAAGGGGGATATCATTTTTGTTTCCGGCAAGCTGGGGGGCTCTATTTACGGCCGTCATCTTACGTTTGTGCCGCGGATTAAAGAATCAAGATACCTGGTCAGGAACTATAGGATAAATTCAATGATTGATATATCCGATGGCCTTTTGCAGGATTTGGGGCATATTCTTAAACAGAGCAACAAGGGGGCTGTTTTATTCAAAGATTTAATTCCCCTAAGCGCGGATGCGCACAATTTCCAGGAAGCCCTTTCTATGGGTGAGGATTTCGAATTATTGTTTACGCTTTCGCCTTCTGAGGCGCGCAAATTTTTGCGGATAAGTAAAAATAAGCGATTTATCCAAATCGGCGAAATCACCGATAAGGCCAAAGGGTTAGTTTTGCTTGACAGGCAGGGCAAAAGGCTAAAGGCCAAGTCCGGCGGATATAAGCATTTTTAATAATATAGTTTTGTAACCACACGATTACACAAGATTTACACGTGATTTTTCGCAAGCTAAAGATTAAAATCTTAATCTTGTGGCAATCTGGTGAAATCTCGTGGTTTCAGCTTTTTGATGTTAAGAATAATTTCAGATTCCGAAAGAAAAACAATACAATTAGGGGCCAGGCTTGCCCATGTTTTAGGCAAAGGCGATATTATCTGCCTGTTTGGTAACCTGGGTGCAGGCAAAACCATTCTCACCAAAGGCATAGCAAAGGGGCTGGGTATAAATAAGGATAATGTTATTAGTCCTTCATTTGTTATTATTCGTGAATACCCGCTTGTTTCTCCTTCTCGGAAGGGGAAAGCTTCTTATTGCCGGGCCAAGGCGATAAATTCACTTTATCATTTTGATTTATACCGATTGAATAATCCGCGCGATATATTAAATTTAGGATATGAGGAATACCTTTACGGCGAGGGGGTTTCGGTAATTGAGTGGGCCGAGAGGATGGCAGGATACCTGCCCGCGCAATATTTAAAGATACAATTGGGGGTTAAAGGCGATAGGCAAAGGGCGATTAAATTAGTTGCCAGGGGCGCGCGCTACCGCGAACTATTAAGTGAATTATCTAAAAGATATGAATATACTCGCTGTTGAAACCTCAAGCAAAAAACTTTGTGTCGGCATACTGAATCATAAGGGCAGGATTTTAGAGTATAATCTTGATTCAGGGCAAAGGCATACCGAATTGATTCTACCAACCATAAAAAGGGCGTTAAAGAATTTTAAGCTTGGGTTTCGGGGGATTGATTATTTTGCGGTTGGGTTAGGGCCGGGTTCTTTTACTGGATTACGTATCGGCTTAGCCACAATAAAGGGTTTTGCGGCAGCTTTGGAAAAACCGGTTATTGGCTTGCCGACCCTTGATGTTATTGCACATAATGCTTTGCCGGCAAAGAGCAAGATTATTTGCCCTTTAATTGACGCAAGGCGCAATCTTTTATTTACTGCTTTGTATGAGGTTGCCAGGGAAAAATTAAAGCGCATCAGCCCTTATCTTCTGATTGATCTTGAGGGATTATTTAAAATCATAAAGCCTTCTGATTCGGTTGCCTTTTTGGGCGACGCTACTATGCTCTATCAGCCGCGATTAAAACAAAAGATTAAAAGATGTTTAATCCTTGAGGAAGATGCCTGGTATCCAAAGGCGGGGAATTTAATTAAACTCGCCGGGGATTTGATTAGTAAGGGAAAATTCAAGGATGCGGCAAGGATAAAGCCGATTTATCTTTATCCTAAGGAATGCCAGATTCGTAATATTAAATCTTAAGCGGGGGTTTAAAATGAGATCTTATCGGCCAACCTGGGCAGAAGTAAATTTAAACGCCCTGGGGTTTAATTTTCGCAAGGTTAAAGCGATTGTCGGCAAAAAAACCAAAATAATGGCAGTGGTAAAATGCGATGCCTATGGCCATGGTTTATTGCCGATTGCAAAAAAATTAAACAAGCTCGGGGTTGATTATTTAGGCGTGGCGAGTATCGATGAAGCGATTATCTTAAGAAACGAAAAAATCCGGCTGCCGATTTTAATCCTCGGTAATATCCTTAATAAGGACATTGCGCCGGTAATAAAACACGGCCTTAGCCAGACTGTTTCTGATTACCGGCTGGCATTGCAGCTTAATCAAAAGGCAAAAATAAGCGGCAAGATTATTAATATTCATATCAAGGTTGATACAGGGATGGGGCGGTTAGGCGTTTTGCATGGAAAGGCGATTAAGTTTATTAAGGATGTTTTGCGGCTCAGCTATCTTAAAATCGAGGGATTATTTACCCACTTTCCTTGCGCTGATTGCGATCCCAATTTTACTTATTATCAGATTAATATTTTTCGCCAACTTATCACTGACTTAAAAAAGGGGGGGATAGAAATCCCTCTCTGCCATGCCGCTAATAGCATGGGTATTATCGGTTATCCCGAGAGTCATTTTAACCTGGTTCGCCCCGGATTAATGCTTTATGGAATTTATCCAAAACCGGGTTTGAACTTGAAACTCGAACCGGTTTTATCGCTTAAGGCCCGGATTATTTATTCAAAGCGAGTCCCTTCCGGGCAGGGGATAAGTTACGGCCGCAAATATATCACAAAGAAGCAAACAAATATAGCGCTTCTGCCGATTGGTTATGGCGACGGCTATCCGCGTAACCTTTCTAACCGTGCAGATGTTTTGATTAAGGGAAGGCGATTCAGAATTAGCGGGACAGTATGCATGGATCAGATTACGGTGGATGTCGGAAATTTATCAGCCGAAATCGGAGATCAGGCAGTGCTTATCGGCTTGCAGGGAAAATTAAAAATTAGCGCCGAGGAATTAGCGCGGGTTGCCAAGACGATTGCTTATGAGATTCTTTGCGGCATCGGCAGCCGGATACCGCGCGTATATATCAAATGAAGACATAACTTAGCGAGCTAAGCGTAAGCTAAGTTATAAGTCTGAATTTGACCCATCCTAATTTTATGTATTATGTATATGTTTTAAGAAATGTAAAAACGCAGGAATTGTATTATGGCTACACAAATGATTTAGAACGGCGTCTTAAACAGCATAATGGAGAGCATGAACGGAAGCCTATTTATTATGAAGCATATCTCTCGGAATCGGATGCCAGGGGAAGAGAGAGAAAATTAAAGCATTATGGTCAAACAAGAATTCGCCTTAAACAGCGCCTCAAGGAGTCTTTGAGATAGAAAAATTAGGGCTGGGTTCAATTCGCCCAATAAACTTACGTCCTTCAACTGCGTTCAGGACGTAATCCTGAGTGAAATCGAAGGATTACGTTCACTTCGTTCCGTAAGTTTAGGGCTCATTGAAGTTTATAGATAAGGTAAAAGGCAAGGCCCAAGAACAGGATATGGCTTAAGGAAGCAGCGATGATAGGAAAAAATAATCCGGCTTTGCCAAGGGCAAGCGAGATAGCATTAACCACATAATATAGAAATCCAAGCATAATCGCCACCCCCATTGAAGAAAGCCCGGTTGCGCGCTTGCGCATTATTAATGAAAAGGGAATTCCCACGATAAGAATTACCAGGCTGGTTAAGGGCATAAAGAAACGTTGATATAAATCTACGCGCAGGTTTCTTATTACTGTCTTTGCCTTGCTCATTGAAAGCCTCTGGATGTATTCATTTAATTGCGATGTGCTCATAAATTCCGGGCTCTGGCGCTGCCTGAGAAAATCTTCGGGGTTTTCCGCGATATCCATTATTTCTTCCGCAAAATAAACCGGCTGGTCTTTTAGTTGGCCGTTTTCTTCGAAGAAGTAGGTTATTGATTCGTAAAAATACCATTCCCCGTTTTTGTATAAGCCCTCTGCGGCAACAATCTTCTTGCGCACATTTGCCGATTTGTCCTGCTCCAGGATTGTAATTCCTTCCATTTTATTTTCTGAGATAATAAATTTAGTAATAAAAAAAAGGCGGTTTTTTAAGCCGTAAATCGAGAGGTTGGTTATAATATCCCGGCTGTCTTTGTCTGTTTGGTCTGCCTGGCGCATTGTGTTTTCGATATCCTGTTTAGCTATTTCGGATTGCGGGACAAATTTGTCGTTAACCAGAAAGGTAAGAATGCTTATCATGCCGGCAAAGATAATCAGGGTTTTGCTTATCTGGAATATATTCAATCCGGATGTGCGCAAGGCAATAATTTCATTATTTCGGTTAAGGACGCCCAGGGTATAAACACATCCCAGCAGGCAGGCAAAGGGGGCAACCTGGATAAAGATAAGGGGAAGAAAATTCAAATAATAAACCAACAAGAGTCTGATGCTTGTTTTTTGGGCCAATATTTCATCCAGGTGGCTGAAAACATCAATAACCACATAGAGTATCAAAAATATCAAGATACATCCGATAAAAAGCTTAACCATTGAGCTTAATATATAGCGGTCTAATATGCGCATACTTTAATCATAAGGATAAGGGCAACTGTTCCCATAATCATGTTAGGCAGCCACATTGCTAATGCCGGCCACAGATGGCCCTGAAGCGAAAATGCGCTTGCCCCCAAAAGGAGGAGATAATAGATAACCGAAACACTGAATGCCATTGAGAAGTTGATTGATTTTTCCCGCCTGCGGGTAATCATTGCCAGGCCGCAGCCAAGAATGATAAAAACGATTACCGAAAAGGCCAGGGCAATTCTTTTGTGAAGTTCGGTAACTAAGGGGAATATTTCAATCCCAGAGGCTTTAAAATTTTCTATCTTTAACCTAATTTCTGCCATGGTCATATCTTTGGGTTTTTTCTGGATTTGGTTCTGGCCTCCTTTATTAAGATTAAGATTTAAGAACAAGGTTTTAAAATTCAACTTATAGAAGCGTCCCGGATTATTTAAATCCGGTTCATCAGATGTCCCGTTTATCAGCTTTAATTTTATCATCTTATCTTCAGGGATAGAGACAAATTCTCCACTTTTAGCAACAATCGTGCGGCAGGGGGTGTTATCGGCCCGGGGTTCATATATGCGGACCTGGTTGAGCTGGTTGCCGTCAATCTGGTAAATAAAGATGACATATTTATCAAAGGAGTCAATAAAGGTCCCCGCCTCCAGCGCAGCAGCCGGGTTTTTTATTCCGATTGAATTCAGGGTTCGGCGTGAGGCAAAATGAACATAAGGAACAACCTGGTCATTGAGGATAACCAGGATCAGGCTTAACATCAAGCCGATGATTAATAACGGCGTAATCACCATACGCAATATGCTTATCCCGCTTGCGCGCATGGCAGTAACTTCATTATCACCGGCAAGCCGCCCCAGTGAAAGGAGTATTGCTACTAATACCGCAAGCGGCAGGGTATAGGTAAGCAAAGCCGGCATAAGAAAGATAAATAATTTTGTGACGCTATAAAGGTCAACGCCTTTATTAATGATTAAGTCAGCCAGGCGGATGAGATTACCCAAGAGCATTATCATGGTTAATGCTATCAATGAGGTGAAAAACGGCCCAAAAAATTCTTTGAGTATGTAATTTCGTAATATTTTCATTTAATGAGTCCCGACGATACGTCGGGACGAATTAACCCCGCCCTTTTGGCGGCAATAAACTATTTTTAACACGTTTCTTTAAGTGCCCGATCGCACTGCCGTGATGTTTCAGCTTCATCTCCCGATCAAAAGCATCTTTCTTACTTAAATACGATTCATAATAAACTACTCTTAGCGGTTTATGTTTACTCGTAGCAAATACTCTACCACTATTATGTTCTTTTTTAATCTTCGCTCTAAATCATTAGTGCTGCCG
>JBDRHJ010000074.1:0-2770 GCA_043816835.1 Candidatus Omnitrophota bacterium | reverse complement strand
AAAAGCCAGGCCTTTTTTGTTTTTATCAACTTAAGAATCCGTTTATCGGGTAAATATTTGTTGCCTTCAATATATATCTTTCTGATTTTCATCTTCCGGCCTTCCCCGGCAATAAATTCAACATCGGCCCTATTGGTTTTCTCATTAACCTCTACCTTATAGTCTACCCCGGTTTCGCTAAAGCCCTTTTTTACATACATCCCCTTTAATGTTTGGGAATCCTCTTTTAAGGTAGGGTAATCCAGGTATTGGGCCGGCCGCGATTTTATTACCTCCCGGAGTGTTTCTTCTTTAACCCGCAGGTAACGAAATCCGCTAAATTTTATCTTTTCAATTATCGGCCGCTCAACAACCCTAATCGTAATTTTAATCCCGTCTTTAAAATCTTCGGTCTTAATGTCAATATCGCTAAAATACCCCAAAAGATAAAGCCGCTTTAAGTCGTCATTAACTACATTTTTAGAATAAATCGAACCTACCTGTGTCTTCATTTTAGAGAGTATTGTGATATTGCTAATCGAACGGTTTCCGTATATCTCTATCGCGGTTACCAGTTTAGAATCGATATTCTCGGCTTGTACCCCCAAAGACAAATTCAGGCAAGAAAAAAGTATCAATGTGATCATAGCCCTAAGAAGCGTCACCTTTACCCCCTTGCTAAACCGAATTTTAAGCATATTTATCCCCCTTGATGGGCTAAATTCGCAAAACGGGCGTATTCTTTAATAAAGGCGAACTTAACCGAACCTACTGGTCCATTTCTTTGTTTGGCAATAATTACTTCGGTAATCCCTTCGTTTTCTGAAGTCGGCTTATAATATTCCTCCCGCAAAAGAAGAAGCACCAAATCCGCATCTTGTTCAATGGCGCCTGATTCGCGTAAATCAGAAAGCTGCGGCCGATGATCCTGGCGGGCTTCTACTGCTCGGGATAACTGGCTAATCGCAATCAAAGGAACATGTAATTCACGCGCTAAGGCTTTAAGCGAACGCGATATTTCGGAAATTTCCTGCTGCCGGTTTTCCGACCTATCCCTGCCGCGCATCAATTGTAAATAATCCAGAACAATAAGCCCGATATTATGATGCGCCTTTAATCGGCGCGCCTTTGCACGGATCTCCATAACAGAAATAGCAGGGCTGTCATCAATAAATATCGGCGCCTCGGACAGTTTTCCTGCTGCAGCCGTAAGTTTAGGCCAGTCAGAAGGGGTGAGAAACCCTGTCCTTACTTTATGGGCATCAACCCGGGCATGGGCACAAAGCATCCTCTGAACCAGCTGCTCCTTGGACATTTCCAGGCTAAAGAAAACTATGGGTATTTTCTCAACAACCCCTATATATTCTGCCAGGCTTAAGGCAAAAGCGCTTTTTCCCATAGAGGGCCGTCCGGCAACAACAATTAAATCAGAAGGATGCAGCCCTGCGGTCTTATTGTCTAAATCGATAAACCCGGTGGCAAGGCCGCTAACCTGCGCCTTTCTTTGATAAAGCTGGTCAATCTCTTCAATACTGGTTTGAATCACGTCCTTTAAGTGAGCGATATTACTCGTGCGTTTGCTGTCGCGAATATTAAAAATCAGGGTTTCTGATCTATCTAAAATCTCGTCCGCGTTGCCTTCACACTCATAGGCAAGGGATACAATTTGATTGGCATTGCTAACCAGGGAACGCAGGATATTTTTTTCCTTGACCAGCTGGGCATAATGAAGGATATTTGCAGTAGAAGGAACCGAATTGGCAAGCTCTGTCAGGAAGCTTGTCCCGCCGACGGATTCTAGGAACCCCAGCCTTTTTAATTCATCATTAACGGTTACTAAATCTACTGCCTTATTATTCTCGTAGAGGTTACAAATCGCCCCGTATATTTTGCGATGACTGTCCTTATAAAAATAATTCTCATCCAATATTTCAATCGCTATTGAAATTGCCTTTTCATCAAGCATCATTGAACCCAAAACAGCCATCTCCGCTTCCAGGTTTTGCGGCGGGAGCAATTCTTTAATTATATCTGCCATATCTTTATTTTAATCTCTAGCGCTTTACAACCCAAACCTTTACCGTTGCCGTAACCTCGGGATCGAGCCTTACGACTACATCATATACGCCGGTTGTTTTAATCGGTTCGTCCAAAATAATTGAATCCTTATCAATAGAAAAGCCTTCTTCCTTTAAGGCGCTCGTAATATCAGGGGCAGATATACTGCCGTAGAGTTTATCTTCATCATGAGTCTCTGCAGAAATAGTTATCGATACCCCGTTCAGGCGGCGGCTTAAATTTTCAATCTCTTCTTTTTTCTGAAGGTGCCCTTCTTCAGTTCTTTCTTTTACCTGCTCAACCCGCTTCAGGTTAACCCCTGTGGCAGGTAGCGCTAAATTACGGGGAAATAAAAAATTTCGCGCAAAGCCGTCCTTCACATTCATCACGCTGCCGCTTTTACCAATGTTATTCACGTCTTGAACCAGAATTACTTCCATTTTTATTGGGCCGGCAATTTACGGCTGTCTTTAATTTTAGAGATACCGCAAGCTGCCGGCGTAAATTAAATTATTTCTCTATTATTATACGAAAAACTATCTTTAACCAATTACTACGGATTAATCTTAAAAAAATTAATCCCTCTTTTTTAGTCTAAGGCGTATTCTAAACTTAACTATTTAGCGTATCGGGTATAAGGCAATAAGGCGACAAACCTGGACTGCTTAATTGCCCGCGCAACCATTCTTTGGTGCCGTGCGCAATTACCTGAAGAACGCCGCGAGACAATCTT
>JBDRHJ010000073.1:0-6465 GCA_043816835.1 Candidatus Omnitrophota bacterium | reverse complement strand
CCCCAAGAATCAACCCAATCATAAATGAAGTCAAAATCATGCCTAATTTATAGTAAACATAACCATAGAGTACCTGAAAAGAAAGCAAGGTAATAATTTGAAAGCTTATTTCGGAAAAACCGGTTGTCCCCACACAGGCTAATACCATCCAATTCGAGGCTCCCGGTTTTATTTTTTTAAACAGGCTGGGAATCAACAAACATAAATAAACAAATAGAGCACCCATATAAATCTTTGCTGGACTTATACCTTTAAATAATTGCCGTAGGCTATACTTAAAATATGTATTCCAAAGCACCATATCATAATAATAGGCTATGGGATGAAAATCCGTATTTATTGCGCTAAGATTCACTTGCTCAATACGGCTATTAAAAGAATCTATCCTCTCCGGGGTAAGCTCGCTAAAAAGATAATAGTCCCGCATATATTTTGTGTCTATGCGCCTTTGTTTAAGCCGCTTTACTAAAATATGCCAATCCAGGGTAAGCAGGCCTTTTTGTTTTGATGCCAAAAAATAATTTGCCTCGCCGGGGGTAATTTTTACCTCCTCAAAAACACTCTCGAGGGTATTTTTTAGGGTTCGGTATAATTGACTATGCTCCTGACTTATATAGTTTGGGTTCGAATATAAACAAAATGACAAAATCCCATTATGGTTAAGAATGCGTTTTATTTCCTGATAAAACTCCCGGGTATAAAATCGATTAAGCTGCGCAGTATATGGATCGGGCAGATTGATAATTATAACATCGTACCTTCTGGTTGTTTGCTTAACAAAGAGCCTGCCGTCTATATTCGTAATAACCCTTACCCGGGGATCAAGTAATGCCTTATTTGACGGCAGAAACCTTTCTGCTAAATCAATTACTAAGGGGTCTAATTCGACATAATCCACAGCTTCTAAGCGATGCTTTAATGCCTCAGGCAGCTGTCCGCTTAAACCGCCTCCAATAAACAGGACAGTCCTGGGATTAGGATGCTCTAAGAGGGGAAAATGCGCGTTCCTTTCGCTGGTAAGTTTATCGGGTACGCTAAACCCGTACAATCCGTTGTTAAAGACCGTATAAATATTTTCCTTCTTTGCTACAACGATATTACCGTAAACCGAATTTTCAGACACTAAAACCTGATACGGCCTCCATTGTTGATTTAACGATAATTCGCGTACCGCCTCTAATCCCCCTGAAACAACAAAGAAAATAAGCGCTAATAGAACCAAGGCTGTAGCAATTCGTATATTTTTTCTTTTCCAAGATAGTAAAAATGCTGATAACAAGTTTAATAATCCTACTGAAAACATTATATAAAGGGGGTTAAGGAATTGAATTAAAAACAAACTGACTACTAAACCGCCAACAGCAGCCCCGATTGCCTCCAACATATAAACATGGCTAATACGCACTGCCCCCTCTGAATTGATTCTATAGACTTCGCAGCCTAACACAAAAAGAACCCCCCCAAAAATACAAATCGGCGAAAGTATGGTAAATGCAGCTAAGGTCATTGGAAAAAGACCAATAATCTCACCCGGAGAAAATCCGAAAATCAAGGGAATAAGCCTAACCGCTACGACGCTTATCGGCAAAAGAAAGATTAAGGTTATTTGGCTCAAACACAAAAAATCAATTCTTGCCTGAATTCTATTTACAATCCTTCTGCCAATCCCCCAGCTGCCCAAAGCTATCCAAAACAACCAGGCAGCCAGCGTAATTCCTAATGACAGCTCGTTCCCATAAAAAACCACTAACAGCTCACGCATTAAAACTATCTGCGCTACCATTAAGGTAAAGCCAATCAAAATTATGGCAAAAATAATCCGCTTTTTCATTTTAATTTAAATAAACCCCGTTAGAAAGAAAGCGTTACACATCGAGTAAATGCAGCTTTCTAACGGGGTAAATCTACGACCAAACCCCGGGGATATCTATCCCGCAAAATTTGCATTTTCCATTGATAATATTGTTTTCTAAAATCTCGTATCCTGCCCTTCGAATTAAAACCCTTTTATCCTTCGGGCAATAAGTATTTTCTCCATCATGCCCCGGTACATTTCCGATATAAACGTATTCAAGCCCTTCCTGCATTGCAATATTTCTTATCTTATCAAGCGTAGATACCGGGGTAGGCGCCAGGTTCCTTAATTTAAAGGTAGGATAAAAGCGCAAAAAATGAACCGGAACATCCTTGCCTAATTCATCCCTTATCCATTGACACATCTCCTGTACCTTGTTTAGGTCGTCATTAAGCGAAGGAATAACAAGGTTAGTGATTTCAAGATGAACCTTATTTTTTTTGAGAAGCTTCAGGGTATTTAAAACAACATCCAGGTAGCCCTGGCTTACTTCTTGGTAAAATTCCTGCGTAAACCCTTTAAGGTCTATATTTGCGCCATCGAGATACAAAAAAAGTTCCCGGGCTGGTTCAGGATTAAGCGAACCATTGGAATGATATATATTTTTTATTCCGGAAATTTTAGCAATTTTAGCAGTATCCAGCATATACTCATAAAACACAGAAGGCTCCGTATAAGTATATGCGATTGTGCGGCATTTATATTCAAATGCTTTTGTAACTACATCATCCGGGGGAAGATAATGATTGAAGGTTTCCTCGGGCTTGAATTGGGAAATCTCCCAATTTTGGCAATATTTACAACGAAAATTACACCCTGCAGTTGCAATTGAAAAAGCAGTTGTTGCGGGAAGAAAATGAAATAAAGGCTTTTTCTCAATCGGATCTACGTGTGCGGCCGTAGGATTCCCATAAGACAAGCTATAATGCTTACCGTTTCGCGGTTCCCTTGCACGGCAAAACCCCCTCATTCCATCTTTTAATATGCATCTTCTTGGACAAATATGACATTGTATTGTATTAGTGTCGATTTTTTCATAAAACATTGCCTCTTTTGTGCCTATAAAACCAAAGCCGCCCTTTGTTTCAGCGGCTTGTGCAGCTTTATTAAAGAGGCTCGTAATCAGCGGAGAAATCGCTAAATTAGCCCCGCTGATTAAGCAAAGCTTGCAAAATCTTCTCCGGGAGACTTTTTCAAGTAGGGCCTGTTTTAACATTGCTATATCCAGGGGCGATTCTTAATGCTCATTTATACGGCGAGATTATATCAAAGAAGCAACAATACCTCCCAATACCGCAACATCTTCGGTTGGAAAAATTATTTTTGTATTGTGATTAAATAATATATTGCAGCCGGCATCAAACTGATCATCCCCTTCCCAAAGCACAATGCCGATATTTACCTTTGGGAATACCGGAATCGATAGAGCAGCTGTCCCCATATCAATTTTCGTTGCACCAAAAGAGTTTATTCGCTTAAATATTAGAGGCGGATTATCCCCGTATTTTTTTAAGATCGGTTCAATCGCCCTTTTATAAAAAGCGGGGAAATAGATTTCCCCTGCTTCCATTTGCTTGAAGGATACCCAATCACCCCTTTGAATTTGCCCAACCTTTTCTTCAGACGCAAGATAATGCAAAATAAGAATTTTATAATAATCCTTCACCTTCACCGCATTAGATAAAGAAATAATTGTCTTTTTTGCTAAATTTACCTCGTATTCGTTATTTAAAAATTTTATACGGCAGCCAGAATCTTTTCTTGAAGGGCTTAATGTATCCCATGCTTTTCTTAACGAATCTTGATATCCCACGATAAGTTATGATTAACCCATTAAGGATATACTTTCTCTTAATGGTGCAGATTTAAAAAAATAATAGCCGTATTCAAAAATTGGCGGATTATTAATCTAAATAACCCCATTGCCCTTCTTCAAAATAATAAATACGCTTTCCAAAAGGCGGCAGTGCATAATAAACAAGCAAATGTTGCTCTTCGCGCGCAATATAAATAAATTTATTATAGGCTAATGCAAGCTTTGCTAAAGGGACCTTCGCGATAAACTCGGGGACTAAATCCTGAAGCTTATCCGGATAACCCGCATATTTTGCCTTGTATTCATTAGACGCCTGAATTATTCTTTTTGCGCGTTTAAAGGCAAGGCGATTATTTAATCCATTGGAAGCAAATACGATTACCAAAACCAAAAGGTATATACCTGCGGTTATCATCCTTTCCTTAAAAAGCCCCTTGTTTTTCCGGAAAAAAGCAATTAAGATTTTTGGAACCAGCACCAATATAATAATCAGTACTGCAATTAGGGTAATACCCCCCTGGCTGTATATCCCGGCATCAACAATATAAAGCAGTGCGGCAAAAATAATGCTGCGGCGAAATTTTTTCATAGCAACTTATTGGTACTTAAAAACACCGGTTAAGCTTATTTCCTTTTTCGAATCTTGGCTGCTTTTTTCCCTGGCTTACGGGCACTTTCCACTTTTTGCGGTTTTTTTCGGCATGCTGCGCCACATTTACCGGTCCAGCAATAAAGGCATAATTTTTCCTTGGGCAGCCCGATTGCCTTAATCATATCATCAACGGTTTGATACCTAAGGGTAGTGGCCTCTAAATCACGCCTAATCCATTCTACCATCTTCTTATATTTTTTGGATTTAGCGTCGATGTATTCTGTGACATTATTCAGGTCATGCCCCTCTAAACTGCTAATTGCCCGGCGCGCGGCTAATTCCCGGGTGCTGCGCGTAGATAAATTAAACTTACAAGGAAACATCAAAGGCGGACAAGCCGGCCTTATATGCACCCCCTTGGCCCCGCAATCCCAAAGCTTCTTAATCGTAAAATTCTTAAGCTGGGTCCCCCTGACTATAGAATCCTCGCACACGACAATACGATTACCATCAATTATTTCTTTAATCGGAATCAATTTCATCTTTGCAATCAAATCACGAGTCACCTGGGAAGGCGGTGTATAGCTCCTGCCGTATCCTGGGGTATATTTAACCAATGGGCGCCGATAGGGTTTGGATGACTCCATGGCATAGCCTATCGCATGCGCAATCCCTGAATCAGGAACACCGGAAACAACATCGACTTCTATATCCTTATCGTGTTTTGCTAAAAACCGGCCGCTCCTTTCCCTGACTGTTTCAACATTTATCCCCTCATAGCTTGAAGCAGGAAAACCCGTATATATCCAAAGGAATGCACAGATTTGGCTTATAGCTTTGCCGGTTTTTTTCTGGATTATTCCTTTTTCGTTTATCAAAATTACCTCTCCCGGCTGAAGGTATTTCTTGGTTACAAAACCTAAATTTGGAAAGGCATTTGTTTCGCTAGTTATTGCCCAGGCATCACTTCGCTTCCCAATTATAAGCGGCGTATAACCACAACGGTCCCTGGCCGCATAAATCCCATCCCGGTTAAGCAGTAAAAGCGAACAAGAGCCTTTGATCAAATCAAACATCTTCTCTATGCCGTTAACAATGCTATTACCCTGAGTAATTAATTTGGCGATTAGTTCCGTTGCATTAACCACACCCTTGCTTACCTCACTAAAAGAAACACCCTGCTCGAGCGCCGTTTGCGCCAATTTATCGGCATTCTCAATCAAGCCATTAGTTACTATGCAAAAGGGGCCAAATTTGGAATTTAAATAAATCGGCTGCTCCTCAAAAGCGCTAATCACGCCAATGCCCTTATTTCCCTTTATACGCTTGTACTCATCAAAAAATTTTGATTTAAACTGGCTTTGATTAATCGAGTGTATCTGACGCACAAAATCATCACCCAATACCGCGATACCGCCGTATTCAGTCCCCAGATGTGAATGATAATCTGTGCCGTAAAATAAAACTTCGGCACAATCCTGCTTTGAAACTACTCCAAAAATACCGCTCATCCTTTTACCTCCATTGGATTAAGAAGCAAATCATAATAACAATTTATGAAATAAACCTAAGGCACTTTTCTTACAAAAATATAACTCTACCCGGGATAAAACCCCCTGAATCATTTACCAAGGAGCATTTTTAAAGCCACACCCATCAAAAATATACCGAAAATCTTTTTAAGCAGCGGCTCAGAAACCGGGGTAACTAAATGAGCGCCGAGCAAGCCACCGATAAAAAAACCTAAACAAATAAATACGGCAATCTGAATATTGACATTTCCCTCTGCATAATATTTAAGCGCGGCTAACAACCCAATAGGCAGAACCATTAATGCCAGGGTTGTGCCTTGAGCCTGATGCTGGCTTAATCCAAACATGTATACTAAAACCGGGATAATTATCGTGCCCCCGCCAATACCTAAAAACCCGCTGCAAGTCCCTGCTAATAAACCCAACAAAACATAAAGCATTATACTCATACCCTGCCTCCTGTTTTCTTAAGATAAAACCTGATTGATTACAAGCATTACCCATGCAGCCTAACAAGTTACTTGTCATTTTAAAAAACAAACGGAATGTTTTTCAGACGGCCAGAATTTGATTAAAAGTTTATGCTTTATTATCCGGAAGGCTTAATGTCTGCTGCTTTTTTATGCCCCTTCGATCTCCTGACAATTTCTTCAAGAAGGCCCTCTAACGT
>JBDRHJ010000072.1:0-4337 GCA_043816835.1 Candidatus Omnitrophota bacterium | reverse complement strand
ATAGAGAGTAAAACCTTTTTGTGATTATGCAAATATCTGCTCTTTATCTTTTTTGGTTAAGGCAATATGGCTGCCGGGTTTTAAGCCCCCGATACTTAATTTTCCGATTTTAATTCGTTTTAGAAATTTTACCTTAAAGCCTAGTTTTTCAAAAATCCTGCGCACGATACGATTTTTCCCTTCGTGTGTTGTGATTTCCAGTAAAACCGAATTATGTTTTTTAGCCTTTATCGGTTTGGTCTTGCCGTCTTTAAGGGTTAAGCCGGATTCAATCGAGGCAATTTCATCTGCGCTGATCGGCTTGTCGATTCCCACCAGGTATGTTTTTTTTATCTCATATCGCGGATGCAGTATGCGATTTGCAAAGTTACCGTCATTCGTAAGGAGCAATAATCCTGATGTATTGTAGTCGAGGCGCCCGATAGGAAAAACACGTTCCTCGACTTTTATGTAATGCATAATTGTTTTGAATTTTTTATCCTTTAGTGCGGTAATGCAGCCTAGGGGCTTATTAAGCATCAGGTATATCGCTTTTTGTTTTTTTATAAGCTTAGAATCAACGTAGATTTTATCACCCGGGGAAGCCTTATCCCCTATAGAGATGACCCTCTGATTAACGATAACCCGCCCCTGTTTAATTAATTCTTCTGCTTTTCTTCTGGAATAAGAACCGTAATTACTTAATAGCTTTTGTACTCTTTGCATAAGTAAACCCGGTTAGAGAATTCTCTCTAACGGTTGTCTAAATCTTTCCTACCACCGACTTCGTCGGTGGCTTTCTCTAACGGGGTAAACCTGTTGTTAATGTGAGATGCCGAATGATAAATAGATAATACTACGTTAGCTAAAACCTGTCAACCATTCAAAATAGTAGTGCGGGTTTGCTGGATTGCTCATCGCGGCAAGAAGGCTTAAGGTGAAGCGGTTCGTTATTAAGGCAGGTATTACTTCCGCGCAAGAGCAAGGGTTACTATTTTTTTGATTAGCCCCTCATATGAGATGCCGACTTTTTCTGCAGCCTGTGCTACTTCGTCGTATCTGGCAATGCAGGGATTGGCGTTTACCTCAATAATATATACGCTGCCGCTTGGTGTAACCCGAATATCCAGCCTTGCGTAACATTGCATATTCAATACCTGATAAGCCTTTTTGCAGACATTTATAATTTTCTTATCAACGCCGTTAGGCAGCTTTCCTGCAAAGACGCTTTTTATGCCCCATTTTTTCCGATAGCTGTCATCCCATTTGGCCTTATAAGTGGCAATTCTTGGTTCGTCTTCCGGGAATTGACTGAATTTCATTTCACGCAAAGGCAGTACCCGCATCCGCTTATTGCTCAATATGCTTACGTAAAGCTCCCTGCCGTCGATATATTCCTCGACAATAACATCCGCATTCATCTTTTCATGGATGAATTTTACCCTTTCAATTAAAGACGCCTGGTTATCTACAATCGAAGCAAGCGATATGCCCCTTGAGGCTTCTTCGCATAAAGGCTTTACAATAAGCGGCAGCTTAAGGCGTTTTGGCAGCCAGATTTTACGATTTCTGTAAAATGTGTGAAATTTCGGGATATTGATTCGGTGGTAGGCCAATATTTTTTTTGTCAATGCCTTATTATTACAGATGAATAAGCTTGTTGAAGAAGCGCCGGTATGATGAACTTCGAGCATTTCCAATAAAGCAACTATGTTTTTGTCGAGATGTGTTTTTTGGTTAAAAACCTCCGCAAGGTTGAATATAACATCCGGCTTAAATTCCTCAATTTCAGCAAGCAGGATATCGATTTTATTATAAATTCCGAGAATGCTGACTTCGTAACCGCATCCGATAAGCGCCTGATATACATCGCGTTCAGTATCCCAATCGGTATTTTTAAATTCTTCCTGAAAGTCATACCCGCGTGGCCTTGAATAAGGGCTGTCAAATAATAGAAGGATTTTTAGTTTTTTAAGCATTTTTTCCCGCGCAACCTTCCGGTATAGATATAATTCATTATTAAGGTGGTAACGTAAGCCGAGATTTTTAATGCAATCAATGATTCAGGCTCGTGAGCCAGTAATTTAAGTTCTTTGCATCGTTGCACAATTTTCTTCAGGAGGTCGTCAATAATGTATTTTTTTTCCCCGGTCCAGATCGATGTATCCTGGAGGATATTTTTTCGATATTTACGCATAAAATCGTATGCCGGTAAGAGTTGTATATTTTTTTCATTTTTTTCAATAAAGATTCGTTTTAAGTTGGCGTCATGGAAGTCAGGGAAGTCTTCGGCATAAAAATGCCGCTTTTTCTTATAATAATTTCTTAATGTTGTTTTTATCTTGGCAGCATCCCAGTATTTTTTTCCTTTTTTTACAAGCGGCTCTTTATTCTTGATTTCCGCCATTAACCCTTCTACAAATTCAAGCTTTTTGAGTGCCCCCCACCCTTCATAGATTACCCTCCAGTCTAAATCAGGGGTAAGCCAGACTGCGAATGTTTCCGCGAAGTCTTCATCAGGGTGGTATTGCGCATAATAATCCTCTAAATGCCGGACAAAGTTTTTGCTATATGGCCTGAATCTGTATGTATCGAGGTATTGGGTAGAAAATCGCCCAAAGATTTTGCGCCATTTTTTTCGTTTATAGAGCTGATATGCATAATTTATTGCATGGCCGGCTTCATGCCGTAATAGCTTCTCGCACCATTGCTTTGTCCCTCCCTCTACTTCAAGCACCATCTTATGTTCCAGCTTCATAAGTATTGGATCGGCCAGAAAAAACGGTATGCCTACGTTTGGTTCATGCTCCGGGGTAAGCCATTCATCGGCTAAATAACAGGGCGGTTTAAATTTCACGCCCTTAGCGTCAATTTCCGCGTAAAGCTTCTCGATGCATTCCTCCAGCCAGGTGCCTTTGATCGTTAAGGATAAATCACGGATTCGAAGGCCCAGGAGTTCTTCTTCCGTAATATTCGATAAATCAATTTTTTTGTTTGACATTGCACAAAATAATTATCGCATTGCTTTTATGATTAATAAATTATAGCATGACATATGAGTAGAGTAAACCCCGCTAGAAAGCTGCATTTATCCGATGCCTAACGCTTTCTTTCTAATGGTGGTAAACCCCGTTAGAAAGCTGGATTTACCCGATGCATAACGCTTTCTTTCTAACGGGGTTTACCCCGCTAAATGGGGCTTTTTCTTTTTTGCCGGATTACCTGCGGCGTAAAACCCTCTGAGTATAAAATTTGTTTTTTGCGCGCCAAATAACGAAATAAGTGCCTGGGTGAGCCGGGTTTCCGATGTAATCAAGGATTAAATGCATTAAATATCCTAAAACAGCGGCAAACAAATACATATTTTTTGTGTAAAGTGCCAGGGCGCACAAGAGAAACGCCGCTTCATTACTATGAAACAAGAAGTATATTTTCTTAAATTGATAATCCCCTTTTTGTTTATTTGTTTGTTCGCATGCCGTATAGCACTTTTTTAAAGTAAAGCTATTGTATCCGTAATGAATTATGTATTCAATGATGTGGTCGCTGTCCGGAAAAACACCGAAAAAGATACAAACAAGGCTAGCGTATAAGGAGTGCGTATAATGATATATTGCTGCGGCTATCGAAATGGATGCAATTAGGTGTTTTACTGGCTTCATATGTTTTAAATAATGTTACCGCGGATTATTTCTTTAAGCGGCAGTAATTATAATCTAAAATCCCCTTGCTGTATTAAAGTGAAATTAGCGAATTCATTCTTAATTTTAACACAACCGGCAACCGATGCAAGGATTCCCTGCGCCGTTTGGTTAAAAAAAATGGGCTAAGCCTGTTTTTATTTAAAAAAGGCTTAGCCGTTTTTGATTTACCGGCCCTAACGGGATATTTTTAATATTTTATATTTTAACGTTCCGGCCGGTATATTGATTTCAACAATTTCTTTTTCTTTGTGCCCCAATAAACTTCTGCCGATTGGTGAGTCGATGGAGATTTTGCCTTGAGAATAATCTGCTTCCAGCTCTGATACAAAGGTGTACTCTAATTCTTCCCCAGAATTTAAATCACTGAGCTTGACCTTCGCCCCGATAAGCACCTCGTCTTTAGCGATGTTTTCACCATCAAGGATTCGCGCAGTGCTTAAGCTTTGCTGCAATTGTGCAATCTTTTTTTCATTCATCGCCTGCGCATCTTTGGCGGCGTCATATTCGGCATTTTCACTAATGTCGCCGTGAGATATAGCTTCTTTTAGTGCTTTTGAGATTTCCCTTCGCTTTACTGTCTTGAGTAATTCAAGCTCTTCGCGTAGCTTTTCGTATCCCTCGCGAGTTAAGTAGACTTCATTTTGACTCATTTTA
>JBDRHJ010000071.1:0-3765 GCA_043816835.1 Candidatus Omnitrophota bacterium | reverse complement strand
CTACCCTTTCCAATAAGCCGACGAACCGCCTTATGGCACTCAGGACAATTTTTAATTGGATTGTCGGTCATTTTTTGAAATGCCTCAATACGATATCCGCATTTTAAGCACTCATATTCATAAGTCGGCATAATTAATGAGCCCACAACTTACGGAACGTCGGTGAACGTAAGTTGTTTGGGCGAATTAAGTAAAGGTCTTTTTGATTTTATCAACAATTGTTTCCTTCGAATCAACTGCTTCGCCGGAAATCCGGGCGAATTCATTAATAAGTTTTTTTTGCTCGGCAGATACACTTATCGGAATCCTAACATCAACCTTAACTAATTCATCCCCGATGCCCCGGCCGTGCACATCAGGAATCCCTTTATCGCGCAAACGAAATATTCGATTCGGCTGCGTTCCCTGAGGTATCTTCATTTTTACCTTGCCGTTTAACGTGGGAACCTCAATTTCACCCCCGAGTATTGCCTTAGTTACACTAATATTTACTTCGCAGATAATATCGTTATTGTGCCTTTTAAATATGCGATGCGGCTTTATGTTTATCAACACATAAAGATCCCCCCGGCTCACCGCGCCCGCCTCCCCTTCACCGCGAACCCGTAAATGCGAACCGGCGTAAACACCAGAAGGAATTTTCACCTTAATTTTTTTAACTATCTTGGTTCTTCCCTCACCATGACAACTTACGCAAGGGGCGGTAATTATAGAACCCTGCCCCCGGCATTGGCTGCAGGTTTGAGCAAGCTGAAAAAAACCGCTTGAGACTACTGTCCGGCCGCTACCCTGGCACTGCGGACAGGTTGCTTTTTTTGAACCCGGCTTAGCGCCACTGCCTTGGCATGCTGTGCAGGGCTCATAACGCGGCACCTGAATAGTTTTTTCTATACCGGAAGCTGCCTCTTCCAGGGATACATTAACCTCAATTTCTAAATCCCTTCCGCGCCTCTTGCTTGATTGTCTTTTTTTTGAATGGCCGAATATATCAAATCCGGAATCACCAAAAATTTCATCAAAAAGGCCTCCACCAAAGCCAAAGTCATGTAAATCCCCAAAAATGCTCGAGAAGTCCGTGCCCTTAAAAATATCCTCGGAAGTAAACCGCTGATCAATTCCCGCATGCCCATACTGATCATAAAGCGCGCGTTTTTTTGAATCCGAAAGCACCGCATAAGCTTCGGAAATTTCCTTAAATTTCTCTTCGGCTTCTTTTTTTTGTTCGTGTGCAACGCGGTCCGGATGATGCCGTAACGCTAACTCGCGATAGGCCCGCCGTATTTCATCCAGGCTTGCGTTTTTCTTTATACCCAATATCTCGTAATAATCGCGTTTAGTAGCCATACGCAGCGTTCAGCGAATAGCGTTTAGCGTATAACAAGCTATCCGCTATACGCTCTACGCTATACGCTAATCTTAGCTATTTTTTATCATCTGCTTCTTTATATTCGGCATCAATAATTTCTTCGTCCTTTTTTTCTTCTTTTGCCTCTGGCTCTTCTTCAGGCTTATCTGCTTGGCTCTTCGCATCCTGAGCGCCTTGCTGTGCCTGCTGCTGTTTTGCCGCAGCCTGCTTATAAACCTCTTCGGCCAACTTATGCGAAGCCTTAGTCAACTCTTCCATTGCGGTTTTAATTGCGCTAATATTCTTGTCTTTTATCAACTGTTTTAAGTCGTTAATCTTAGATTCAATTGCCGCGCGGTCACTTTGGCTGATTTTATCCCCGAATTCCTTAAGCGACTTTTCGGTTGTATAGGCCAATGTATCTGCCTGATTAATAAGCTCTATTTCTTCCTTTCGCTTTTGGTCTTCGGCAGCAAACTTCTCGGATTCCTTAATCATCTTATCGATTTCTTCTTTTGATAATTTTTTGGGCGCGGTAATACGAATCGACTGCTCTTTGCCGGTGCCTAAATCTTTCGCCGAAACATGTACAATACCATTGGTATCAATGTCAAAAGTAACCTCGATTTGGGGAACGCCGCGTGGTGCAGACGGAATACCAATCAGGTCAAATCGGCCTAACTCCACATTCCCTGCCGCATCGACCATTGAACGCTCACCCTGTATAACCCTGATTGTTACCGCAGTTTGATTATCCGCAGCAGTAGAAAAAATCTGCGATTTCCGGGTCGGAATAGTTGTGTTTCGCTCAATAAGCTTTGTATTTACCCCGCCTAAGGTTTCAATTCCTAACGACAGAGGGGTAACATCAAGCAATAGAACATCCTTGACATCGCCTTTTATGATTGCTGCTTGAATTGCAGCGCCCATTGCCACGCATTCCATAGCATCAACGCCCCGCTCAATCTTTTTCCCAAAATAATCCTCAAGAAACTTCTGAACAATAGGCATGCGCGTTGGACCGCCAACCATGATAATTTTATCAATACCATGATCCGTAAAAGAAACCCCCTCTTTCTCAAACGCACCCTTGGCATCCCCTAAAGCCTGCTCAAGCGGGCCGCGGCACTTATCGATAATCGGGCTAATTAACTCTTCGAGTTTTGCGCGGTTTATTGACATCGTCATATGCTTCGGGCCGCCTGCATCTGCAGTGATAAACGGCAGATTAATATCCGTGGTTAAGGTACTCGAGAGCTCAACCTTGGCTTTTTCAACTGCTTCACACAAACGCTGCATTGCCATCTTATCATTCTTTAAATCAATTCCTGATTCCTTCATAAATTGAGCGGCAACATAATCAATCAGGACATTATCCATGTCTGTCCCGCCGAGCTGCGTATCGCCGCTGGTTGCCATAACCTTAAAACCGCCTTCTTTCCACATTTCCATAATCGTAACATCGAGGGTTCCGCCGCCAAAATCAAAAACGAGAATCTTTAACTCTTTTCCCGCTTTTTCTAAGCCATAAGCAAGGCAGGCAGCTGTAGGCTCATTAATAATCCTTAACACCTTAAGGCCGGCAATTTCCCCGGCGTCTTTTGTAGCTGTGCGCTGATTATCATCAAAATAAGCCGGACAGGTAATTACTGCCTCTTCGACTTTATCCCCCAGATAGTTTTCCGCATCCTGCTTAATTTTTTGCAGGATAAAAGCCGATATTTGCTGAGGTGTATACTCCTTGCCAAAAGCCTTAAAATGATAATCTTCTCCCATTTTACGCTTAGCGGCACGAATCGTACCTTCCGGATTTATCGCAGCCTGCCTTCGCGCCGGTTCACCTACTAAATGCTGTCCGTCTTTTGTGAAAGCAACATAAGAAGGAAACGCCTTGCCGCTGGCAACCCCTGCGCCTTCAGCAGAAGAAATTATTGCCGGCCTGCCGCCCTCCATTATTGCTGCCGCAGAATTAGAAGTCCCTAAGTCGATTCCGATTACCTTTGCCATCTCTTACTACCTCCTCAATGAGCGTACAACTTATGGAGTCCGCAGGACGACACAAGTTGTATGTGCGAATTGATCCCGCCGAGTGTGTCAAAATTATAGCATGGAATTTTGACACTGCTTACGAGGCGGGAGATATACAATATGGTTATCGTAACACGTTTTTTTCCTAATCTAAACTTCCTTTTTCTTCCTTGCCTTTGTCTTCTTCCTCCGATTTTTGCTCTGTTTTTTCCGTCTTCGGTCCTGCGTCCTCTGTCCTCTGTTCTCTGCTCTCTGTTCTCTTCGACACCTTAACCTTCGAAGTCCGAACCACCCTGCCGTTTAATAAATAGCCTTTTTGCAATTCCTCAACAACCGTATCTTCACAAAAATCATCTGTTTCAAGCTTAAGTAATGCCTCGTGATAATTCGGA
>JBDRHJ010000070.1:0-11699 GCA_043816835.1 Candidatus Omnitrophota bacterium | reverse complement strand
TGGTAGAGCAGGTGACTCATAATCACTTGGCCGGAGGTTCGAACCCTTCTGGGCCCAGCGGGCGATTAGCTCAGCTGGTTAGAGCGTTGCGTTCACATCGCAGAGGTCACAGGTTCGATCCCTGTATCGCCCATTATAATTACAGGAGAACCTAAAAGGGAGTTTATTAAGAGGGAAAGTGCTTCGATTTCTCTCAGCATCCTTCGAAGCATCCTGAGCGCAGTCGAAGGAATTGTTTCCCCTTTAAGGATGTATCCGAAAATAAAAAAGGAAAGGGTAACAGCGACCGTGAGGGAGCGCCATAGGGAAAACCATTGGTTTTCCCATGGGGAACGAACGAAGTGAGTGACAGGTTCTAGGCCGAAGGCCGGATCCCTGTATCGCCCACCATTGTTTAGTTGTTAGTTGCGAGAACAGATTTTTTGCTTTTATGGTTTCGAAGTCCCGAGCGAAGCCGAGGGATTAGTTTTCAGTTGTTAGAGAAAAAAAGTCATAAGTTTTAAGCGAGTAACGAGATTCTCTGGGTCATAAGTTTTAAGTTATAGGTTGTAAGTTCGGAAATTTATGACTTAAGACTTAGGACTTATGACTCTTAAGTCCCGAGCGAAGACGCCTGAGCATCGTCCCTTATAAACCTAAACGGGGAATTATTACCTGCCGGCAGGCAGGAAGGGGAAAGTACGAGAACCTAAAAAGCAATGATTAATTCGAATACGGAAAAACTACCAAAATATAAAAAGTGCCTGACGTTGATTTAAAAAAACAACTTGGTTTGTTAACAAAACTGCAATCAATTGATACGCAGATTTATTCCTTGCAACAGGAAAAGGAAGCTACGCCATTAAAAATAAAAGAATTCGATGAGGCATTTGCAAAGAAAAAGGAAAATTTAGCCCAACTGGAAAAAAAAGCCCTGGATTTACAAAAGCAAAGAAAGGCAAAAGAGCTTGAGCTTGCGTCAAGAGAGGAAGAAGGGCGCAAGATGCAGAATCAGCTTTATCAGCTTAAGACAAATAAAGAATACGATGCGAAATTAAAGGAGATTGCCGGGGTAAAGGCAGATGTTTCTGTATTTGAAGATGAGATATTGGTTTTATTGGACGGGTTAGATAAATCAAAGGGCGAGGTTGATAAAGAAAAGCAGCTTCTTGCCGAAGAAGAAAAGAAGATTAATACCCAGAAGCAGGAATTGAATTTCCGCGCAAAGGAAATAGAAGAAAAATTACATCAATTAGAGGCGCATAGAAAGCAGCTGGTCGAAGAAATTGCCCCCTCAATGTTATCTAAATACGAGCGGGTTCTTGCGAATCGTAATTCTTTGGCAATTGTTAAAGTAGAAAATAATGCCTGTCAAGGTTGTTTTATGCAGGTATCCCCACAGGTAATCAATTTAATCAAGATGTATGAAAATATTATTGTTTGTGAGGTATGCCAGCGCATATTATATATTGATGAATGAGCTGGAGATTTATATTGACGGCGCTTCTAAGGGAAATCCCGGGCCTGCAGGAATAGGGGTAATTATTTTGCAGGACGGGCAGGTAATTAAGAATCTCTCTATTTTTTTAGGGACTCAGACAAATAATTTTGCCGAGTATATGGCCTTAATATTTGCTATAGAGGAGGCGATTATTCTTCATGCTAAGGCATTAAGGGTGTATACTGACAGTCAGTTGCTTTGCCGGCAGGTAAATGATCAATATAAAATAAAGAGCCCAAATTTAATCGGTTTATACCGCCGGGTCAAGGATTTATTATCCGGTTTTGATTCTGTAAAGATTAAGCATATCCCGCGCGATAATAACAGCGGTGCTGATAAATTAGCAAACAAGGCAATAAGATATCAAACACAGGCCAAGGTGGCTGCCCCGTATTCTAAATACGGGGAGGAAAGTCCGAACTCCGAAGGGTGAGCGTGGTCGTTAACAACGACTTTCGGGATTCCGAAAAGGAAAGTGCCACAGAAAATATACCGCCCCGCCCTTTTGGTTGGCTTAGGCAAAGAAAATCAGCCAAAAGGGCGGGGTAAGGGTGAAAAGGTAGTGTAAGAGACTACCGGATTGTGTGCGAACACAATCGCATGGCAAACCCCACGCGGAGCAAGATCATATATCCTGTCCATCCCGCCGGTAAAATTAAGGCGGGGATAAAAGCTGCCCGCTTGAAATTCTTTAGAATTTTAAAAAGAATGGGCCGGGGGTAGATCGCTAAATCCCTATGGCAACATTGGGATAAGAGGAATGGTCACTAAATACAGAATTCGGCTTATTGGCCTGCGTTATTTTTTGAAAGGGTGGCGAGTAAGGAGAAAAGATTCGATAATTGCTATTTGTTATTAAACCTATATTAAGTTAGGAGGTCATTATGTCCGGACATTCGAAATGGGCAAGTATAAAGCACAAGAAGGCAGCTACCGATGCTAAGAAGGGAAAAATTTATACTAAAATCATCCGGGAGATTACAATGGCAGCGCGTAATGGCGGTGGTGATCCTGATAAAAATCCCTCGTTAAGGTCGGCAATTACCAAGGCGCGGGAGGCAAATATGCCTTCAGATAATGTTAAGAATGCAATAAAAAAGGGAACCGGTGAGTTGCCCGGCGTTATCTATGAAGCAATAGCATACGAAGGATATGGCCCGGCAGGCGTGGCAATTATCATTGACGCGTTTACCGATAATAAAAACCGCACTACCGCAGAGCTGCGCAATATCCTTTCGAAAAAGGGCGGTAATTTAGCGGGGGCAGGTTCAGTTAATTGGATGTTCTCAAAAAAAGGCTATATTTTAGTGGATAAAAGCTTAGCCAAAGAAGAAGAATTAATGAATCTGATTTTGGAAGCAGGCGCAGAAGATATGAAGTCTTCCGACGACAATTATGAAATCACTACCGCAGCGGGGGATTTAGAGGCAGTGAAAAATGCACTCACCGGCAAAGGCATTACGATGCAAGTAGCAGAATTGACAATGATACCATCTTCCTCGATTAAGGTTAAGGCGGCTAATGAAGCAAAGCAGATTTTAGGCCTGGTTGAGGCGCTGGAAGAACAGGATGATGTTCAGCATGTTTATGCTAACTTTGATATTCCTGATGAGATTTTAGAATCAGCGCAATAATCAGCAATATTTTTCATCTAAAAATTCGGCATTTTATATTTAATAATCCGGGCAGGACAAAAAAGGGACTTTTAAGGGGTGAGAATTCTAGGGATTGACCCAGCATTGGCGATTACCGGTTATGGCGTAATTGATGTGGAGTCCGGCGCTTTATCCTTAGTTGATGCAGGTATAGTCAGAACCAATGCCCGCAATCCGCTATCAGAGCGGTTAGCGGTGATTTATAAAGGCATCAGCCGGGTGGTTAATGACCTGCGCCCTGATTGCATGGTTTTAGAAAAGATTTATGTGCATTATCGCCATCCGACAACCGCTTATATCTTAGGCCAGGCGCGCGGTATTATCTGTTTAATTAGCGCCCAACACAATCTAACTTTATTTGAATATACGCCGACCCGGATTAAGAAGGGAATAGTCGGTGGGGGGCTGGCATCTAAAACGCAAATTCAGAAAATGGTTGCCAATCTATTGGCTTTAAGGCAATTACCCAAACATCAGGATATAACCGATGCGCTTGCATTGGCAATTGCCCATAGCCATATCGGCAGGATTAATCGAATTATGAATTGTTAGTTATAAAATCCAAGAAAAGATGATTGCGCGAATAACAGGGAAGGTAATTGAAAAAGGGGATGATTATTTATTGATTGAAATTGGAGGGATAAGCTATCAGGTTTTGCTTCCCCCTACAGTCATCCAGCGGGTAAAGGAAAAACAAGGCCCCGACGCAAATATCAGCCTAGTCACCTATCACTATCATCAGGTGGAGCCTTCGCGAAGCAAGCCGGTGCTTATTGGTTTTTTAAATGAGGTGGAAAGGGATTTTTTCGAGCAGTTTATTACTGTTTCAGGGATTGGGCCACGCGCAGCCATGCGTGCTTTGAATAAACCGATATCAGTAATTGCGCAGGCAATTGATCAGGGTGATATTAGTTTTTTGAATTCCCTCCCCGGTATTGGGCAGCAGCGCGCAAAGGAAATCGTTGCTAAGCTTCAGGGTAAGGTTGGAAAATTCGGCCTGATTCAAGATGGCCAGGCTGTCCCGCGCGAGGCAAAAAAGGATATTGGTGAAGACGCGCTGGCGGTTTTAACCCAGCTACAATATAAAAAATCAGAGGCGAGGATGATGATTAACAAGGCATTAGAAAATTCCCCGCATCTTAAGACCAGCGAAGACCTGCTTAATCAGATTTATAAGCAGAAGCAAAAAAGGGACTAAATAATTAAGGAGCCGAATTGACAGATAAAGGCACAGATAATCTTAAGGCAGTCATCGAGGCAATATTATTTGTTAACGAGAAGCCGGTATTAATCGAGCAAATACGCAATGTTTTTAAAGATTTAGATGCGGCAGAAATCCGCAAAAATATAGAAGCCTTGCAGGCAGATTATTTAAGCTCTAAGGGCGGCATGCGCATTATTGAGGTGGCAGGCGGTTTTCGAATGGTTACTGCGCTTGAGCTCGGCAGATACCTTAAGAAGTTTTACCAAAAGCCCCCTGAGCGGTTATCCGGCCCGACCCTGGAAACATTATCGATAATTGCTTATAAACAGCCGGTAATCCGCATGGAAATGGAAGCGATCCGGGGCGTAGATGTCAGCGGAACAGTCAGGAATTTAATTAATAAGGGCCTGGTGCGTGCTGCCGGCAGAAGGAAGGCGCCGGGCAGGCCGTTTGTTTATGTTACTACGCGCCAGTTTTTAGAATATTTTGGATTGAGGTCATTAAGCGAGCTGCCAAAGATTAAGGAATTTGCAAAAATCGAATCCGGAGATTCACCTGCTGTTACTTAATGCAGGGGGAGTTTGCGCCACGTTTAGGCGAGGAGGTAGGATACAATGAATTTAAAAAAATTACGCCGTGAAATTGATCAGCTTGATACGCGTTTATTAAAATTGCTTAATCAGCGCGCAGGTGTTGCATCGAAGATCGCGCAGACTAAAAAAAGCCAGGGTGAAGCCCGCTATTCCCCGGATCGCGAAAAGCAGGTCCTCGATCATCTTGTGCGCACAAATCCGGGCCCGCTTCCGGTGGCGGCAATAGAGGCAATCTACCGGGAAATTATGTCCAGCAGCCTTGCGCAGTATAGCCCTTTAACTATCGCATATTTAGGTCCGGAGGCAAGCTTTACGCATCAGGCAGCATTAAAAAAGTTCGGCTCGCAGGTAATATATGCCCCGTCTAATTCAATTACCGAAGTTTTTACCGACGTTGAAAAGGGAAATGCTGATTATGGCGTTGTCCCGATTGAGAATTCTATCGAAGGGGCGATTACGCACACTTTAGATATGTTTGTGGATTCGGATTTGCGCATCTGCGCCCAGATTATTTTGGATGTTTCCCATAATCTTATCAGTAATTGCGCAAAGTCAAAAATAAGGCGCATATATTCTAATCCGCAAGTGTTTGCCCAGTGCCGCAGATGGCTGGAAAGGAATTTGGTTACCGCAGAAAAAATTGAGGTTTCTTCAACTGCCCGCGCTGCCCAGATTGCAGCCAGGGAGAAAAACAGTGCTTGTATTGCATCTTTATTGGCTGCCAAGATTTATAAATTGAAGGTAATTTCCGAAGCTATCGAGGACAGCCCGCATAATATTACCCGGTTTCTGGTAATTAGTAAACATGAAATTAATCCTACCGGCTCAGACCGCACCTCGCTGCTTTTTTCAATTAAGGACAAGGTCGGGGCGCTTCATCAGATGCTTATTCCGTTTAGAAAACACCGCATTAATCTTACCAAGATTGAATCACGCCCTTCAAAAAAGAAGGCTTGGGATTACTATTTTTTTATTGATTTAATCGGCCATTATAAAGAAAAAAAAGTGAAAAATGCCTTAAGGGAATTAGAGAGCCGGTGTAAGTTCTTGAAGATTCTTGGCTCATATCCGGTTTAAAAATAACCCTATTCAAAAAAGAAGCTTATGTCGTTAATAAGAAAGAATATCGGTAATCTTGTTCCTTACCAGGCCGGTAAGCCGATTGAGGAATTAAAAAGGCAGCAGGGGCTTAAAAGTATAATAAAACTTGCCTCCAATGAAAACCCCCTTGGCCCAAGCAAAAAGGCGCAATCAGCGCTTAAGAATGCCTTGGGAGAGCTTAACCGTTATCCGGAAGGCAGCTGTTTTTACCTGCGTCAGGCACTTGCCAAAAAGTTAAAGCTAAAACCCGGGGTGTTTATTTTCGGCAATGGTTCGGATGAGCTGATTGATATTATTATTAAAACCTTTGTTGAGCAGGATGAAAATATCATTACTGCAGATACAACCTTTTTAGAGTATCAAATCTTAGCCCGGGTTCTCGGTCGCAAGGTAATTAAGGTTGGTTTGCGCGATTTTCGCTATGACCTAAAAGCAATACTTAAGAGGATTAATAAAAAAACCAAACTTATTTTTATTGCAAACCCTAATAATCCTACCGGTACATACGTAAATCAGCGCGAATTAAATGATTTCCTGAAACAGGTGCCCCGAAGGGTGGTTGTTGTTTTGGATGAGGCGTATGATGTTTTTGTGGATGTTAATGATTTTCCAAAGAGCTTAGGTTATTTAAAAAAGGGCAACCTGATAATCCTGAAGACCTTTTCTAAGGCATATGGTTTGGCGGGCTTACGTATCGGCTATGGGGTATCTAATCCGCGGTTAATCTCATATATGGAAAGGGCCAGGCCCCCGTTTAATGTAAATTTCTGTGCTCAGATAGGGGCAGCCGCAGCACTTGGGGATGCGTCTTATATTAAGAGGACAAAAAGCACTGTTTTAGAGGGTAAAAAATATCTTTATCAAGAATTAAGCAAAATCGGATTAAGCTTTTTGCCTTCGGTAGCGAATTTTATTTTAATTGATACCGGCCGAAATGCGAAAATGCTGTATAGAAAAATGTTGAAGTTTGGCGTGATTGTGCGGGATATGCAGCAGTACGGATTGGATAATTTTATCCGGGTGACTATCGGCACCAAAAGCGAGAATGCCAGATTTATAGAGGTCTTTAGGAAGGTCTTGTAGTTACTATTAAGGACAGTAATTTGTTAAAAATGTATTTTTTTTACAGATACACACAGATTTTTACAGATTCACACAGATTTATTCGTTAATATCTATTGTGTATCCTTCTTTTATCTGTGTGTATCCTATTAACCAACGAATTAAATTATTATAATACCATAAGAATCATTACAAAAGACAAAAAACCAAATCTTAACGTAGTACAGTTGAGGAGGGATTAGATGATTATTGTATTACAGCGCGGGGCAACTCAGGAACAGATGGATTATATTCTTGCGCGCGTTAAAAAATTAGGATTAACCCCTCATGTGTCGCGCGGGGTTGAACGGACAATTATCGGGGTAATCGGGCCTGAGGATGTCTTACGGGTTACGCCGCTTGAGGTGTTTCCCGGCGTTGAGAAAGTGTTGCCGGTTTTAGCCCCCTATCGGCTGGTTTCGCGCGAATTTAAGCCTGCGGATTCGGTTATTGATTTAGGCAGGAACATAAAAATCGGCGGTAAAAAAATTGTAGTTATTGCCGGGCCCTGTGCCGTGGAAAGCCTGGATTTGCTTCGTGAGATTGCCGCTGTGGTTAAGAAATGCGGTGTTTCGGCTTTACGCGGCGGTGCATTTAAGCCGCGTACATCCCCTTATAGTTTTCAGGGATTAGGCATAGAGGGATTAGAGTATTTGAAGCAGATAGGGGATGAGTTGGAGATGGTAACGGTTACCGAGGTTATGGACCCGCGTGATGTGGATTCAGTTGCCCGGTATGCCGATGTCCTGCAGATTGGTGCGCGTAATATGCAGAATTTTAATTTACTTCGTGAAGTAGGCGCAACCCAAAAGCCAATTTTGTTAAAGCGGGGCATGTCTTCAACAATAAAAGAATGGCTAATGTCAGCAGAGTATATATTGTCAGAAGGGAATTTTAATGTTATTTTGTGCGAACGCGGTATCCGCACATTCGAAAATTTAACCCGCAATACTTTGGATATTAGCGCGGTTCCTGCGGTAAAGTATCTGTCGCATTTGCCGGTAGTTGTTGATCCCAGTCACGCAGCAGGCAAATGGAACTTGGTCCCTGCGCTTGCTAAGGCAGCAGTAGCCGGGGGCTGCGATGGTTTAATTATTGAGGTGCATAACCATCCTGAGGAAGCACTCTCAGATGGAATACAATCGCTCCTGCCGGAGAAATTTATTCAGTTAATGCATGAGCTAAAGATGCTGGCTAAAGCCGTAGGAAGGGAAGCCTAAAAAGATTAATTATATGCTCTTTAGGGCTTAAGCCCTTGACAGGGAATAAAGATGAAATTATTTAATAAGGCAGCGATTATCGGCGTAGGATTAATCGGCGGTTCAATCGGATTAAGCATCAAAAAGAAAAAACTGGCAAGCCGGGTTATTGGAATAGGCCGGCATAAAAATAAAATTAATTCGGCAATCGCACGCGGGGCAATTGATGCCGGGTTTTTTGATATTTCTGCGGTTAGCCAGGCAGATTTAGTAATTATTGCCACACCGGTAAATTCAATAATCCAATTCGGCACCAAGATTGCCCCTTTAATTAAACCCGGCACTCTGGTTACTGATACCGGCAGTACTAAAAAGTCAGTGGTTAAGGCCCTGGAGGGTATTTTACCTAATTTTGTTGGTTCGCATCCTTTGGCCGGATCGGAAAAACAAGGGGTAATAAATGCCAGGGCTGATTTATTTGACGGTTCATTATGCGTATTAACCCCTACGAAAAAAACCCCAAAAAATGCTTTAAGCAAAGTAAAAAAGCTCTGGATTGACTTAGGCGCAAAGCTTATTTTGCTTAGCCCTGCCGAGCATGATAAACTTGTTTCTTGTATTAGCCACCTTCCCCATGTTGTTGCTTTTTCACTTATTCATTCAATCCCTGATCACAGCCTTTTTCTTGCTTCCAAAGGCCTGAAGGATGCGACACGCATTGCTGATTCATCGGTTGCGCTCTGGAGAGACATCTTTCTTACGAATTCTAAAAATGTTTTAGATGCGCTAAAAAAATTCAAAGGTTCTTTATCGAAGATCGAATCCGCAATTGCGCATCAGGACATAAAGGCCCTGGAACGGATCTTAAACCAAGCAAGGCAAAAGCGCCAAAAACTAAACCATAAATGATTATTGCGATTGATGGCCCAGCCGGAGCTGGCAAAAGCACGGTTGCGCGTTGGTTAGCCAAAGAATTAGGTTTTGTTTATATTGATACCGGCGCGATGTATCGCGCCCTTACGCTGAAGGCATTGGAGATAAGCCTGAATCTTGAGGATGCTGCTTCCTTGGTTAAAATGAGTGAAGATACCGAGTTGGATATTAGCAATAAACCCGACGGATCGATTATGATTTGTTTGGATGGCAGGGATGTATCTCGGGCGATTCGTTCCCCCCGTATAACCCAATATGTCTCAGATATTGCTAAGATAAAAGGGGTAAGGAGTACAATGCTTCAATTGCAGCGGGCTTTAGGCAGGGCGAATGATTCGGTTTTAGACGGCCGGGATATCGGCACAGTTGTTTTTCCCGACGCCGACAAAAAATTTTATATTGACGCAAAATTCAATGAACGCGTAAGAAGGCGGTTTAAGGAATTGGAGAGGGCAGGGGTTAAGATAACAAAAGGGGCGGTTAGTGCAGACCTTAAGAATCGTGATTCCATAGACTCAACGCGCAGTTATGCGCCTTTAAAAAAGGCCGATGACGCTATTTGTATCGACACGACAAATATGACAATCGGTGAAGTAGTAAAAATGATGCTAAAGGAGATTGGTTAAACAAGGGTAAAGATGGATAAGAACCTAATACGCAATTTTTCGATAATCGCCCATATTGACCACGGCAAGTCTACGCTCGCAGACCGTATTTTAGAAATAACCGGGGCAATCAGCAAGCGGGATGCAAAGGAGCAGCTGCTTGATGATATGGAGTTGGAGAGGGAAAGGGGCATAACAATTAAGGCCTCGGTGGTAACAATTAATTACCAGGCATCGAATCAGAAGAACTATACCCTAAATCTTATTGATACCCCGGGGCATGTGGACTTTACATATGAGGTCTCCAAGTCTCTGGCTGCCTGCGAAGGGGCGGTTTTGGTTGTTGATGCTGCTCAGGGGGTAGAGGCACAAACCGTGGCTAATTTTTATCTTGCAAAGGATAACAATCTCAAGATCATACCGGTTATTAATAAGATTGATTTGCCGAGTGCCGATGTCGGGCGTGTTGAGGATCAGCTTACGAGTATGTTTGGTTTTAAGCAGGAGGAGATTCTTTTATCTTCGGGTAAAACAGGGGACGGTGTTTTGGATGTCCTTGAGAGGATAGTTGCCGAGATCCCGGTTCCCTCCGGGCATGAAAATCAGCCGATGGCTTGTTTGATTTTTGATTCCCGTTTTGATATTTTTCGCGGGGTAATAATTTTTGTGCGCGTAATGCAGGGCACGATTACTGCCAGCAGCAAAATAAAATTTATGCAGCAGGGTACCAGCCACAAAATCGAAGAGCTGGGGATAATTAAAAATTTAAAGCCAGTTCGCGTAGATGCATTAACCCCGGGCGAGGTCGGATATATTATTGCCAATATTCGCGACCCGCAGGAGGTAATCATCGGGGATACGATTACTGATTTAGATAATCCCACCGAGCATCCGTTTCCCGGATACCGTAAGGTAAAGCCTTTGGTTTTTTGCGGTGTATATCCGATTAATTCAAGTGATTTTCTGCGGCTGCGTGAGGCAATGGAAAAATTACGGCTTTCTGACTCTTCTTTTGTTTATCAGCCGGAAAATTCGCAGTCTTTTGGGCACGGTTTTCGCTGCGGTTTCCTGGGCTTGCTGCATATGGAGATTGTTCAAGAGCGCCTGGAAAGGGAGTATGATTTAAATCTCATTCTTACTGTCCCTAATGTTGTTTATCGAATCAAGAAGGAAAACAACGAAATTCTGGAAATCGATAATCCTAATGATTTGCCGCCTTCCCCGGAAATCGTTCAGGCGCAAGAGCCATATGTGAGCTTGCTGATGATTGTCCCGATACAGGATATCGAAGCAGTTTGCAATTTTACCAAATCCCGCCGCGGCATATTTGAATCCAATGAATACCTTAGCCAGGACCGGGTAAGGCTGAATTTTACGATTCCGCTTTCTGAAATTATTGTTGATTTTTATGACCGGATAAAATCCCAGACACGCGGATACGGTTCTATTGATTATGAATTTTCAGGGTATCAGCCTACTGATTTGGTAAAATTAGAGATTGCCTTAAATGAAGTAATTTGCGATGCCTTTTCTTATCTTATTCACAAGGAAAGGGCGTATACAAAAGCACAGGCACTGGTGATCAAATTAAAGGATTTAATTCCCCGGCAGTTGTTTGAGGTGCGTATTCAGGCAAAGATAGAGAGCCGTGTTATTGCTTCTGAAAGGGTACGCTCGGTAGGGAAAAATGTTACTGCCAAGTGTTACGGGGGGGATATTACGCGTAAGCGTAAACTTTGGGATCTTCAGAAAAAGGGCAAGAAACGCCTTAAGCAGTTTGGCAAGGTTCAAATTCCTCAGGAGGCATTTTTAGAGGTTTTGAAGATAT
>JBDRHJ010000069.1:0-6625 GCA_043816835.1 Candidatus Omnitrophota bacterium | reverse complement strand
ATTGGTGATATTGCACCTACCCTTGCCGGTAATCAGGAGTTTTTTGCCAATAGAATCATTCTTTTCAAGCAAGACAACATTTTTATTAAGCTGGCTTGCCCGGATAGCAGCCATAATCCCGGCTGGGCCGGCCCCGACTACGGCAATATCATAAACCTGCATAAATTATGTTCCTTATTGTTACGTAACGTACTATTATTAAGCCTTTTCTGTGAAAGGGTTAAGACAAGATATTATTATACCAGATTATTGGAAAAATGCCTAATTTTGCCTGGCATCCAATTATTTTATCGTTTCTAAGCCAGGCTTGATTAATATCTCTTTAGGGCCTTTACCCCGTTAGAGAACTTCGTTCTCTAACGGGGTTTACGTAAGCTTATATGGTCAGCAAGTGACCGTTGTCTTTAAGCCACTTTTGCGGTTTTTGGTATCCTGGGATTATCTTTTTAACCTTATTCCAAAAATTCCCGGAATGGTTTTTTTCTTCAAGATGAATTAATTCATGCACAACCACGTAATCAATAATGTTTGAAGGCGCCATGATTAATCGCCAGCTAAAATGCAAATCTCCTTTAAGATTACAGGATCCCCAGCGCTTTTTAGCGCTTGTTATGCCGACCTGATTGTGTTTAAAGCCGTATAATAAACCGAAGTAATTTACTTTTTGATAAATTATTTGATATGCCTGATTTTTATACCAGTTAGTGAAAAGCCTTCTTGCGTTATTACGGCAGTTATCGCGAAGTTGAAATTCTTGATTAAAATAAAGCGGGGAATGCCCGTTATTGGCAATCAAAAGCCGGTATACCTTCCCCAAGTATAAAAAACCTTCGCCATTTACAAATTTTTTAGGGGCAGCTTCGCAATATTTTTTTCTTGCGATTTTTTGTTTGTCTTCTATCCAAAAGCGCTTTTTATCTACGAATTCTTTGATCAGTTTTAAGGGGGTTTGCTTTGGGGCGCGTACAATTAAGCTGGCGTCATGGGAGATTTCAATTGATAGGGTATTTCTTTTTGAAAAGAGTATTTTATTAATTTTGACCGCTCTCATTGACTAGCTAATTAAGGTAAACCCCGTTAGAGAATTCTCTTTAACCCCGTTAGAAAGAAAGCGTTATGCATAGGGCGAAATGCAGCTTTCTAACGGAGGTAAACCCCGTTAGAAAGAAAGCGTTATGCATAGGGCGAAATGCAGCTTTCTAACGGGGTAAAGGCTAAGCCTTTTTAGTCAATATTCGGATATTTCAGGCTTAGCCTCTCTGGGTTTATAAAATTATCTTAAAAGCTGTAACAGACACCCATGGAAATTACCGGGTAAAATTGATAATCTTCTAGCTTATCTTCCAACGTTTGCTTTTCACGGTCTAATTCAGCTTGAAATACGGCGTTATTGCTTAATGATCCGGTTGTATTCAGCTTTACCTTGGGTGAATCCTGGTATATAACCCCTAAATCAAAAGAAAAAGACCACTGTTTATTTTTCCCTACGGCATTACCCCATCCGATTCCTACATAAGGGGCGATATCATCAATATCCATTTCGCCGGTTAATGTGCCTACCTCTGCTGCGGTATAAGTGGTATTTCCGATTTGATATGAAACTGTAGTTTTTGCAGTCATCTTAAGAGAATTCTGGTTATATAGCCCGCCTGCGCTAATGCGAAAAGCAGTGTCAAAGGGGTGCCAATCAAGTAGTGCGGATAGCGAAAAAAGCTCTAAATCAAAGTCATATTTTATATCGCTTTCAGTTCCGGTATAGTCAAATTCACAAGCATTAATGCCAATCCTGGCATTAATGCGGGGTTTTATACGGGCAATCGCTTCAATTCCAAGGCCCAGGGTTCCTGCTTTTACCCCTATAGCAAATTTTCCGGTATCCTTTTCATAGAATTCGGTTGTATGGCCTAAACCCGGATTGATAGTTAATAACCCCAGTACTAAAATTATAGCTAATAATCCCCTTAACGATTTCATTATTATGCCTCCTTTTTGTATCAGGTTTGTTTATAAATAATTCTGACTTAATTTACCATAAAGCCGTAATTTATACAATAATTATTTACCCCGTTAGAAAGCTGCATTTACTCGATGTATAGCGCTTTCTTTCTAACGGGGCTTACCCCGCTAGAAAGCTGCATTTACTCGATGTATAGCGCTTTCTTTCTAACGGGGCTTACCCCGCTAGAAAGCTGCATTTACTCGATGTATAGCGCTACCCCCTAGGGGGTAGCGTGTTTTATCTTCAAGTTAAGTTAGGCAGTTTAAGTTTTAATTTTTTCCAGATTAAGGCTTCTTCCATACATAGATATAGCTTGAGCTTTTTGTTGTGTTGCCGCAGCATATCAAGCATCTTTAAGTATATTTCATATCTGATTGTATGAGGATAGCGTAATTTATTATCAAAACCTAATACCATCTCTTGGTTTAAAATTTTATTTTCCGGAAAGCGCCTTTCAATCACTTGTTTTAACCCCGGTTTAAAACGAAAAGTCCCGATACTCATCCAGGCAATATCTTTTGGGTTTAGGTGATCAAATAATAATTCAATTAATGCGTTATATTCATTATGCCATTGCGGATAATAGACTACGGGGTCAAAATGAAATCCTATCCTATAGCCTGCTTTTGCGCATTTTTGCGCTGCTTTAAGCCTTTGCTCAAGACCGGGGGTAAAGAATTCATTTTCCTTGATTATCCGCCGGGGATTTAATGACCAGGAAATAACAATATTACGCGCCGGTTTTATTTTAAGGAGATTGCCGATGTTGGCACTTTTTGTTTTAAATTCAAAAGTCATAGCGGTATGGTTTTTAAAAAATTCCGCGATTTCAACTGAGAAACCGGTAATATTATCCAGTGCCAGCGAATCCAGGAATTCCCCTGTTCCGATATGCATGCGGGACCTTTTATAAGAAGCGAGCCGGTCAAAGAATGTATTGATGTTTGCAGGTATGATTATCCCCGGGCTGTTTGTGTATCTTTGTAAATAGCAATAACTGCACTCAAATATGCACCCGAATCCGAGATTAAATATATGATAGCCGCACCCATTGGCCCCTTTTGTGCAGGGGCATTTTTTGAAAAAATCAAATAACTCATTAATAACAAAAAGCGTATCCCGGCGCTTGTTATAAGATTTAATCGCATCCCCTTGTTGACTATGGCGGTATTTTTTAAAGGATTGTATTTGGGAGAATTTAGCTTTAGGAAAGTGTTGCTTAAGGCGCCCTATAAGATAGGAATCAGAGGCCTTTTTTTCAATCAGGATATTTTTCGGATAAAATGCTTTTTCTTGAAGGCTGCATACCCAGGAATCCTTTAAATCTAATTTTGGTAAATATGCCCGGGGTGGCGTATTTTCTGAAAAAGAATACGGATAGCGCAGTTTCAGGAGGTGTTTTTTAAGTATCGGAAAAATACGCGGGGAGGATTTATTGCTGATTAACCGGCTTGCCCCTTGAATAATATTTAAAGGAGACCCCCCTTCTCTTTTGGAAATTTCGTATAATAAACGAATAATTTCTTGTTTTTTATTTTTGCCAAAATGCGGATAGAATGAGGTGGTTGATTCCCTCGCGGAATTCAGGCGCCTAAGTTCTTTTTTATGAGTTTGCATATGCAAGATACGGATTTTTTAATTGCAGAGGAAAGGGTAGTTTCTTGAGCCGGGGTTAGGGATAGATAAAAAGGATTGGTTTTGATTATGTCGCTGGCATAGAAAAGCGCAGCTGTTTTAATGCCTGCGTATTTGGCGGCGGCAAAAACAGCGGAACATTCCATATCTACTATTTGAATGCCCTTTTTTATAAGTAAGCTTAATTTTTCCTCCTCGAGTTTTAAGGATGGAATTGTCAGGCAAATTGCTTTATTAATTCCGGTTTTTTGCCCGGTATTTAATAAGCTGCGCAAAAGCGATTTATCGGGATAAAAAACATGGCTGCCTAGTTTATCGGTTTTAAGTAAGGTATTACTGAAGCCTTCGCTTGAATAGCATTTGGAAGGGCAAAACAGGCTCCCGATTGAGAGATTTCCCTGGTATGGGATTAATCCGCAGGAGCCAAAAAGTATTATATTCTTACAGGGTGTATCCTTAAGGTGCAACACCGCATCACCGGTAAAGCCTGCCCCTACGCGGGTATGTATGAGCGTAAAATTTCGGCTGTTTCCCGAATTGTATAACTTCCCTTTTGATAACTTTTTTAGCTTAAGCTCTTTTAGGATGTTCTTGGTGATTATCGGCATTAATATGCAATTTTCCTTTACCTGTGAACCCTTTATGCCGAATAAAATTTCAAACTCTTTCATAGGTTTATCAGGTTGTATTCAATATTGCCCATTTTTATTTCTGCGGCATACTCAAGCATTTTTCCGTAGACATTTTTTCGGTCATTTAAGAAGGATGATTTCCTGTTTTTATTTGCCATGTCCGCGGTTGCCTTTTCCAGGCTTAGGATATCAGCGGAGGCGAGTATCCCCAGGTCATCGGATATCATTTTTTCATCTTTAGCGGAAATGCAGTCGCATTCTTTGGTTATATCAAAGGCAAAATTAAGGAAGAATTTATTCTTGAATTTTGAAAGAATAAAATTAGCAACCTCGGTTATTCGCTTTGCGAAAATAAGATAATCCTCGTGCCAGTTTACGGATATTGCATCAAATTTGCAGGCACAAAGACATTCCCCGCATCCCAGGCATTTCTCTGGATTAATAACTAGGCTTTTATCACGCGCGGAAATAGCCTTAACCGGACAAATTGCAACACAGCATTCACAGGCAGTGCACTTTTTGGCAATAATCACAGGCTTAAGCGAAGAATGCTGAATCTGCTTTGTTGACCGGCAGCAAATCCCCATTGCTACGTTTTTTATTGCGCCGGCATAACCAGTGATTATGTGTCCGGTAATATGGGAAAGAACCAGGAGGCCCTCGAGCATGCCGACAAAAGAAGGAACTTTGATTTTTTTTATATTCGGGGCATTAATATTAAATTCCTTGCCGTCCTGGCCAAATAGCCCATCGGCGATTATAAAGGGCGCCCCAACCCGGGAATGCGCAAAGCCCTTATTTTGGGCAAGGCTTAGATGGTCGACTGCATTTTGCCGTTGGCCGGTATATATAACATTAGTATCAAAAAGAAAAGGCTTTGCCCCTTTTGCTTTTATGTGGGATATAACGCATTTTACATGCTCAGGGGGAATATTATATACGCAGGTAGAGTCGCCGATTGTTAATTTAACCGGCAAATACTCCCCTGTTTTGCATTTAAAAACAGATTTTGTTTCATCAAGCAGCCTCTTAAGCGCCAGGATTTTTTGTTCGGGGTTTTTGGGTTCTGTTTTTATGAAATATACATCACTTTTCATGTTCGTCGCTTCCTTTTCGATTTATGACTAAGTTACAATATTCGCAATCAGGATGGGATTTTGGGATTGTGCCGGATAGCAGGGTGATCGCATCGTTGACGATTCTTCTTGCTGATTCGATATTGGTTTTCATTTTTATCGGTTTAACCCGGAATTTAACAATTCCGTTTTTTATCACTTCCTCCGGCCAATAATAAACCAGATATGCGATACCCTTTGTTTTGTATCCGCTTGATTCCAGAATCAGGCAATAGCAATCGAGTTGGGTTTGATAGTAATAGGATGAGTTTTCTTTTATTTCCCACCCACGCGTCTTATAATCTAACGGGATAAAAAATTCGTCCTCAACAATACAATCATCTAATGCCCCGGTTAAGACGGTATTTAATGTTTTATCCTCGTAGCGCAAATTGGTAAGTTTCCAGCTTCGCCATTTTTTGAGAATATCGATATCGGAAAATAATTTTCCGGTAACCGCGCCTTCGATTTCTTCCGGTAATTCCCCTTTAATCCGGTATTGATCAAAATAATTTTTTATTATCGAATCCATCCCCCCGGGCAATGAAGGGAAAATTCCGCGAGGCCTCTTAATGCCATGATTTATATGCAGCCAGAAACAGCGCGGGCAGTTAATAAAGAGATTCAGCGTAGTGGGGGATAGATTATATTTTGTCATTTTGTTTTTTGCTTGCTTCCTGGGTAAGGGGCGGCATTGTTTAAAATATAGGTTCAAGCGGGGGCTTTATTTGCGGAGATTAAGGTTTTATGTATGCCCGGGTTATGCTTTGAGTGGTAAGGGGACTGTCTTGTGCGTTAGTGGCAATGTTTTCAATTTTTTGGACGATATCGTAGCCCGAAATAACTTCGCCGAAAATTGTATGGCGCATATTAATCCAGGGGGTAGCCATAGTTGTGATAAAAAATTGACTGCCGTTTGTGTTTGGCCCGCAGTTTGCCATTGCCAGTACGCCGGGCTTATCAAATTTGATATCGGGTTTTACCTCGTCCTCAAAAGGGCTTCCCCAGATTGATTCCCCTCCCCTGCCTGTTCCGGTTGGGTCTCCGCATTGAAGCATAAAATCCTTTATTACGCGATGGAATATTACCCCGTCATAATATCCTTTTTTAACCAGCCCGAGAAAATTTTCACAAGCCTTAGGGGCGATTAACGGGGTAAGCTTAAGTTCAATAGAGCCCTGATTGGTTTCCAGGATTACGATTGTGTTGTCCTGGGTATCGTTATCGCCAAAAAATAAAATCGG
>JBDRHJ010000068.1:0-2954 GCA_043816835.1 Candidatus Omnitrophota bacterium | reverse complement strand
CGCGGACAGCCCTGCCTGGGAAGTCGGAATAAAGTTCACAAAAATAAACGCTACCCCTATTTCCTGAGAATAAAACCGGGGCAATCTTTTTCTGGATAATTTAAAACACTTATGTTAGACTTTTACATACTATTCTCCTTCACAAAAGCAATAAAAACGCCTCTTTTGCTTCGGAGTAATTATTCTGACCGAGAATATTCCTGCGAAGCAAAACTAATATTTTCATTAGTTTTGCGTAGCAGAATAAAAAGGGAGATTTTATGTGTTTAGGCATACCTATGAAGATTGCTAAAATAAAGGGTGAATTCGCCTGGGTTAAAACCGGTGGATTGACCCGGCAGGCGAATATTCAGATGGTGCCCAAGGTTAAGGTGGGCGATTATGTGATTATTCATGCCGGCTTTGCGATTGAGATACTTGACCAGGAAGCTGCCAAGGAAACATTGAGCCTGTTCAAGCAAATAGAGGATTTTTAGGGATAATGAAGTATATTGATGAATTCCGCAAAAGCCGAGTTGTAAAAAGGGTTTCGCAGAAGATATTCGAGATTATGCCGGATAAGAAACTCAGTATTATGGAGGTTTGCGGAACTCATACCCAGAGTTTTCATCGCTTTAGCCTAAACACACTTATTCCCAAGAACCTGCGTTTAATTGCCGGGCCGGGATGCCCGGTTTGCGTTTCTGATCAGGATTATATTGACAGGGCAATACAGTTAAGCAAGGAGCCCGATACAATTATCGTAAGTTTTGGGGATATGCTGCGCGTTCCGGGAACCGGGACCAGCCTTGAAAAACAAAGGGCCGGGGGATCAGATGTGCGGATTGTTTATTCCCCATGGGACAGCTTGAAGATTGCAAAGGATAACCCGGGGAAAAGGGTAGTTTTTCTGGCAGTTGGTTTTGAAACCACAATTCCGACTTTAGCCCTTACATTGCTGGCAGCCAAAAAAGAAAAATTAAAAAATTTCTTTTTTTTCTGCGCCTTGAAGGTTATTCCTTCGGCAATGGAGGCATTAATCTCTGACCGGGCGCTTAAGATTGACGGGTTTCTTTGCCCGGGGCATGTTTCAACAATTATCGGCACCCAGGCATATGAATTCATTGCCAAAAAATATAAGATTGCCTGCTGCGTGGCCGGATTTGAGCCGCTTGATATTTTGGAAGGCATTCATTCCCTGATTTGGCAGATTGTTAATAAGAAACCAAAGGTAGGCAATCAGTATCTGCGGGTAGTAAAGAGGCACGGTAATCCGAAAGCAAAGGCAATCATCAATAAGGTATTTAGGACGAGTAGTGCTGTTTGGCGGGGGATAGGGGAGATTCCGGGAACCGGAATGAAGTTAAGGGACGAATTCGCAAGATTTGACATTGAGAAAATAATGCCCCTTGAGATTAAGCATAAAAAGGAAGATAAAAAAATTAAGCGTTGTCGCTGCGGCGACGTGCTTAAGGGAATAATTCAGCCCTTTGATTGCCCGTTATTTAGGAAGGCCTGCAGCCCCCTCAACCCTTACGGCCCTTGTATGGTTTCCAGCGAAGGAACCTGCAATGCTTATTATCGCTATAAATAAGGCCTGTTATTATTAAAAACAGATAAAAAAAGAGAAAGGCATTGATTATGTATTCCCAGCTTAAAACAATTTTGGCTATAAGCTGCTCTTTGGTTTTAATTATATCCGGTTGCACCAAGAAGAGCCGGTTTGAGCAGGCACGTGATTATGCCGGGCAGTCAGAGGATTATTATCAGCGCGCGGTCAGCGAATACCAGCATTTGATTGACCAGGGGAAGGATTTAGACCAGGCTTATTTTGAATTAGGGTTACTCTATTATAAGCATTCCGAATATGAATTAGCCAGCCGGTATTTATTAAAGACAAATTCAGCGCAAGCCAAAAAATACCGCGCGCTTGCTTTATACAGAATCAATAATTTTACCGAAGCAAAGAACGCATTCAAAAAAATAGAGAATCCCGACAGCGAAGCCTTGTATTATTACGGCGAGGTTTGCGAAAAGCTCAATCTCTATGATCAATCTTTAGATATTTACGCAAAGATTACCGAAGGGGCATTTAGCGACCGCGCCCGGGAACGCGTCCAGGCAATTACCAAATTAGGCGAAAGTATATATTTAGAAAATCTTCCGCTTGATTTACAGGAGATAGTTAGAAGCGCACCCCCGGCAGATGAATATCCCAATGCCGGGGCATTAATCCTGTTTTGCGATGAAGGGATGCAGGTTACCCCCGAAAGTACGGCTGTATTTTCCGAGCACTTCATGATTAAGATTCTAAACCAGCGGGGCAAACAGGATTTTTCCGAAGCAATAATCAGTTATGATTCTACTTATGACCGGGTAGAGTTAGAATATGCGCGTACAATCCGTCCGGACGGGGTGGTTGTTCCCGTGGGTAACCGCCACATACGGGATGTTTCCAAGTATTTAAATTTTCCCCTTTATAGCAATGCGCGGGCGCAGATAATTTCTTTTCCGGAGGTTAGCGAAGGATGCGTTATCGAATATAAGTATAAAATTTACCGCAACCAGCTTATTAATGACGTTGACCTTGCTTTTGTTTATGGTTTGCAGGAGTTTGAGCCGATTATTCAGGCAAGGCTTAAATTGACAATTCCCAAAACAAGCAAGCCGCTTCACTATAAGATATTAAATTCCAATTACAATACCTTTGGGGCGGAATTAGAGCCGGCAATAAAAGAATCCCCGGAATATAAAGAATACCTTTGGGAGTTTAAGGATATTCCGGCGATTATTCCGGAAGCAAATATGCCGCCGGGGCCAAAAATTAATCCGATTATTTTTATTTCTACCTTTAGTTCGTGGCAGGAGGTTTATGATTGGTGGTCAAGCTTGGCCTTTGATAAGATTCAGGCGGATGAAGCAATAAAACAAAAGGTTGTTGAACTAACCGAGGGAAAAACGGAAATAATTGATAA
>JBDRHJ010000067.1:0-13516 GCA_043816835.1 Candidatus Omnitrophota bacterium | reverse complement strand
ATATGGCAAGGGAGATTCAAGTGTAAAGAAAGAAGGCTTACGGATACTTGATGGCTGGGGGAGAATAATCTTTGTTATTTCCAACGATGGCAAGCGGATTGGATTAGAGCTGACAGAGAGATGGGAGAGAGAAAGAAAGGTAGACAGAAACACGCATATAGTTTGTCCTTGACAATTTAAAGAGATATGTTATGCTGATTTAATAATTTAATAATTAGGCGAATCGAGAAGATAGCCCGAATTTGTTTTAGTAGAAATACTAAAAAGTCCGGGCTTTTTTATTTAGGCAATCTTATATGGGCGCATTGGTGCATAAAAATAATTTAGAGATGCCTATCTCTAAGTTAAGCTAAGGAAGGAGGGTAGTAATGGAGCAAAAAGGTATCCCTAAATTAACCATCGAGGATTTTAAAAATATAAAGGATGCCCTAGGTGATGCACTTGAGAGATATGGCAAGGGAGATTCAAGTGTAAAGAAAGAAGGCTTACGGATACTTGATGGCTGGGGGAGAATAATCTTTGTTATTTCCAACGATGGCAAGCGGATTGGATTAGAGCTGACAGAGAGATGGGAGAGAGAAACAAGGGTAGACAGAAACAAATCGAAAAGATAGCCCCGATTCGTTTTACTAGAAATGTTAAAAAGATAGGTTTTTTATTTAGGTAAGCCCAAATCAAGAACATAAAGGTTGGAGTAGTAAATTCCGAAGAAAAGGTTTTTGAGGTTTGCATAAAGAGATGAGAGCTAAAATGAAAATCTTGGTAGTTGACGATGAGGATATTATAAGGACACTATTGAGAAGGGTATTAACTAAGGAGGGTTATAAAGTATTATGTGTTAGTGACGGGTGGGAAGCTATTGAATGTATCAAACATAAAAAGCTTGATCTGGTTCTATTAGATTTTAAAATGCCTGAGATTGATGGCATCCAGACACTGGAAAAGATAAGAGATATAGATAAGAATATTCCGGTCATTTTGATAAGCGCTTATTTAACCAATGAGACTGCCAAGAAAGCAACTAAGCTTAGGATATTTAATTACATAAGAAAGCCTTTTGATTTAGACGAACTAAAACTTGAAGTAAAAAAAGCATTTTTCGCATAAAAAATACTTCACACTTTTTACATAAAACACTTCACAAATGCAAGAAAGATAAGTTTTTAGACGAGTACCAAAATTGGCCATAACAGGAAGATAATAAAAGGGTTGCGACAATAATTAAATTACCATGCTAAACACCGACGGAAAATCAAGATGGTATGATAATGAATGGGGATATGCCTGCCGGATAGTTGATTTAATTAAGTATATCTATAAGAAGGGAATATAGTTTTCGATTCAGCCAAAGGGGTTTGAGGTGTTTTCGAAAATGGGGCAGCCGTAAGGCTGTCCCATTTTTATTTTTGCCGGGTTAATAATTGTAGCCTAGGGGAGAAAAAGCGGTATAATAAAAAGGTAATTCCTATCCCCTAAAAAAGGTTTTAATTTTAATTGATTCTGGCTTAAGCCGCATTGAAATGAATCCATTGCTTAAGAAAGAAAAAATAAAACAAAGGTCATTGATTTTTGCCTGGGGCTTGTATGATTTAGCCAATCAGTTCTTTGCCTTAAACGTTGTTTCATTATATTTTGTCCGCTGGATAACAATTGAAAAGCAAACCCCTGAACTTTTTTACAGCATAGCTTATGGTCTATCGATGTTTTTAGTTGCTTGCCTCGCCCCTTTCCTGGGGACAATTTCTGATGTCATACACAAGCATAGATTTTTTCTGGTCCTTTTTACGCTTTTGAGCATCACATTTACAATAAGTTTAGGTTTTACCGAGAAGATATTTTTGGGATTAATCTTTTTTGCGGTTGCCAATTTCGGATGCCAGGCAGCAATCATATTTTATAATGCCTTATTACCTAATATTGCACCTGCGAATAGGATTGGGTTTGTCTCGGGGATAGGCAAAACGCTGGGTTATTGCGGGGGAATGCTGGGTTTATATATTGTTCGGCCTATGGTATTAGAAAGCGGCTATCGCGCTGCCTTTATCCCCAGCGGGATTCTCTTTTTAATCTTCTCCTTACCCTGCCTTTTATTTGTTAAGGATAAAAAATCTGCCCAAAATTTAAGCTTTTCCTTTTTTAGAATGAATAGCGTTTTGGTTTCTTTTCGTCAGGTTTTCCGGGATTCGTTTAATCTGATCAAGCTCAGCCGGCGGCTGGCCAATTTCTTAAAAGCTACATTTTTTTGCCTGTGTGTTGTGAATGTTATAATTCTTTTTATGTCCGTATATGCTACTCGGGTGTTTGGTTTAAATGAACGCCAGATAATAAACCTTCTGCTTTTTTCTACCCTTTTTGCGATTGCGGGAAGTTTTCTTTCGGGATATTTCAGTGACCGCCTCGGGCATAAGAAGAGCCTGGTTGCCGTATTTTTTCTGTGGGTGATTTGCGTGCTTTTAGGCGCAGTAGCCAAGGGTGATCTTTTTTACTTTTTTATCGGGCCGCTGGTAGGTTTTGTCCTTGGGGCAACCTGGGTAATTTCGCGCGCATTAGTTATTCAGATTGTGCCGCATCAGAACATTGGCCAGGTATTTGGCTTGTTTTGTCTAGTGGGTTATTTTTCAGCTATAATCGGCGCGCTTTACTGGGGCGGGATGCTTTGGTTTCTTTCGCCGTTAGGGGCATTGGGTTATCGAATTGCCTTATTCAGCCTGCTTTTTCTTCTTTTACCCGGCTTTATTTATCTTCGCCGAATATAAATATGATCGTAAAAGATATGGTTATTCATAAGATATTCGAATCGGTTGCCGCTGAATTTCCGGATAGGGTTGCATTGCAGATACAAGATGGTGCCACGTGGCAGAGAGTTACTTATGATCAAGTAAGATTTTCCGCTAAGGCAATCGCGGCATTCATGATTAAGCAGGGATATGGTAAGGATTCCTGTGTCGCGCTTATTTTAGAGAATCGCCCGGAATGGGTAATGGTTTATCTGGGTATAATTTATGCCGGATTGGTTTGTGTGGCAATTGATCTTGAGTCTGCCGCTCTGGATTTAGACAACATTTTCCGGGATTGCCGGCCGGTGGCCGTGTTTTCCTGTGATAAGGTTATTGATCAAAAGATTAATCGTTTGGATTATCAAGAGGCAAAGATTATCTCTGTTGATTCCGGGGAATTTAAGAATATTACCGGCATAGAAAATGATCAGGTTAAATACCCCGAGGTTTACCCCGATGATATTGCCTCGCTTATTTATACCTCAGGCACAACCGCAAAGCCCAAAGGGGTAATGCTGACCCATAATAACTTTTGCGCAAACTTTTACAGTATCAAAGAGCTGAATATTTTTTCTGCAAGCGATAATTTCCTCTCGATCCTTCCTTTATATCATACCTATGCGTTTATGGTTACTTTTTTGGTTCCCCTTTTAATCAGCGCAAGGATTACCTACATGAATTCGCTTAAACCGGAAGATTTAACCAATATAATCAGAGAGGCTGCGGTAACTGTCTTAGTAGGCGTGCCGCAGCTTTTCTCCCTTATCCATAAGGCAATATTTGATAAAATTAATAAAATCCCCGCAATGATTAGGCCCCTGGTTATGCCGTTAATTAAAAAAAAGGTGCGCCGGAAATTCGGCAATAGCCTGCGGCTTCTTACAAGCGGCGGGGCAAGGCTTGAACCGCGGGTAGGCAAGGGGTTAACGCGAATGGGATTTAAGACCATTGAAGGCTATGGGCTCACTGAGACTTCACCCGTAGCAACCTTTAATCCCCCGGAAAGAACAAAATTTGGTTCCGCAGGCAAGGCTATCCCCGGGGTTAAGCTGCGTATACTTAACCCGGATAAATCCGGTATCGGGGAAGTCCTTATTAAGGGCGAAAATGTTATGCGGGGTTATTTTAAGCGCCCTGATTTAACCCGGCAAGTAATATCAGAAGACGGCTGGTTTAATTCTCAGGATTTAGGTTATTTAGATAAAGAGGGCTATCTTTTTCTCTCAGGAAGAAAAAAGGATGTTATTGTTTTAAGTTCAGGTAAAAATATTTATCCCGAAGAATTAGAGCAATATTATAATCAAAGCCTTTGCATAAAAGAGATTTGCATTTTCGGAAAAACCCAAGAGCGCTTTGGGCAGGAGGTCGAGCTGCTTTTTGCGGTGATTGTGCCGGACTTCGATTATTTTCGTAATAATAAAGCTATTAATATCCGGCAGCAGATTCGCTGGGAATTAGAGAATCTTTCCGTAAAACTGCCGGCTTATAAGCGAATTATGGGCTTTGCAATAAGTAAGCTTGAGCTTCCGCGTACCCGTTTAAAAAAGATAAAACGCTTTGAGGTTTCGCGTAGTTACTCAGGAAGCATTACCCCGCAGGAACCCCAAAAGCGGCCTGAGTTTTCCGCGCAAGATAAAGCGATTTTAAATTCAAGGGTTGGAAAAAGGATTATTGAATATTTGTCCCGGCAATTAAAAAAAGAGGTAGGGATCGATAGCCATTTAGAGATAGATTTGGGCATTGATTCTTTGGGCAGGGTGGAATTAGGCCTTGGCCTGGAGTCGCTTTTTTTAATAAAGGTTCCCCAAGGGCTTATTGATAATGCCTTAACCGTAAAAGAGCTGATTATAAATATCCGGGAAGTTGCCGAAGACGCATCTCAAAGATTAGTGCCCGAGAGGCAAAAAAGCTGGAAAGAAATTTTAAATGAATTACCGACGCAGGATGTGCTTGATAATATTAAAGTGAATTCCGGTTTTTTAGACAAGCTTTTTACCCGGGTGTTTAAAGGGGTCATTAGTTTTATCTTTAGATTATTTTGGCGTTTAAAGGTAAACGGAAAGGAATTTATCCCGCCCCAAGGCCCTTATCTATTTTGTTCTAATCATGCGAGCTTTCTGGATGGATTTATATTATTTGCCGGCCTTCCCGCGCGCTCTGTGCCTGATCTTTTTTTTATCGGGCATGCGAAGATTTTTGAGCATCCCTTGGTTAGCTGGACAGTTAGGGTTGCGCGTCTTATTTCTATTGATCCGGTTCGGCATTTAACCGAGGCACTTCAGGCAGCCCGTTTTGTGCTCGGGCATAAAAAAATAGTCTGCATATTCCCCGAAGGCACCCGCTCTGTTGACGGCGAAATACAGGATTTTAAAAAAGGAATAGGCATCCTGGCAAAGGAATTGGATATTATGATTATCCCGGTTTATATCAAGGGAAGTCATTATGCCTGGCCAAGGGCAAAAAAATTCCCGCGAATTTATCCCCTAAGAATTATTTTCGGTAAACCGGTTCATTGGCAGGAGCTGGGCAATGACTATGCGGCAATTACCGAAAAATTAAGGATTAAAGTCATCTCGTTAAAGGATAATCATCCTGTTTAATTCAAAAAAAGGTTTAAGGTTTAGTTTCTGATGAGGATTGGCTTGATTATGAAGAACAGGGGTATTGTATTAATTTTAACTGCTTTTGTATTTATCGGTTTATGCCTGAATACGAAGCCTTTTGTTTTTTTCAAGCAAAAGGCAGTTTGGGCAGACGAGAATTCTGATTTACGCAAAGAGATGGTCCAAACACAAATCAAAAGAAGGGGGATTAAAGATAAGCGCGTTCTAAGGGTAATGGGCAGGGTTCCCCGGCATAAATTTGTCCCTGAAATTTATGCGAAGTTTGCCTATAATGATACCCCTTTGCCTATTGGTGAACGACAAACAATATCACAGCCTTATATTGTTGCCCTGATGACTGAATTGCTTGAATTAAAGGGAAGCGAAAGGGTTTTGGAAATTGGCACGGGCTCGGGTTATCAGGCAGCAATTTTAGCTGAATTAGCTGATTTTGTTTATACAATTGAAATTATCCCGGTACTGGCTAGCCGGGCAGAAAAGCTGTTAAAAGAATTGGGTTATCAGAATATTATGGTTAAATGCGGCGACGGATACCTGGGTTGGGAAGAATATGCCCCTTTTGATGTGATTATTGTTACATGCGCGCCGGAAGATATTCCCGAAGCTTTGGTTGAGCAGTTGATTGACGGCGGGAAAATGGTTATACCGGTTGGAGGGGCTGATCAGGAATTAGTGCTTGTTGCAAAGCAGGGCAGTAAGATTGAGGTAAAGGGCATTATTCCGGTAAGATTTGTGCCAATGGCGCATTCAAGTAAGCCTTAAGGTATAAAAAAGGTTGCTAAAAAAGGTAAAACGAGTATAATTATACTTCAAATGCGCTAAGGAGATGGTATGGCAAAATTAACAATTAGGGATTTGGGGTTAAAGGATAAGCGTGTCCTGGTGCGGGTGGATTTTAATGTGCCGCAGGATGAGCATTTGAACATTACCAATGATGCCAGGATTAGCGCCAGCCTTCCAACCATAAAATATATTTTGGAAAAAGGGGCTAAACAGATAGTCCTTATGAGTCATCTTGGCCGGCCAAAGGGTAAGGTCGAGGAAAAATACCGCCTTAATTCCGTAGCTAAAAGATTAGAAATGCTGTTAGGAGAGCCGGTTAAGAAATTAGATGATTGTATCGGCGATGAGGTAAAAAATGGGGTTCAGGCAGCGGGTGAAAGAATAATTCTTCTTGAAAATTTAAGATTTCATCCCGAAGAAGAAAAGAATGATCCCGGGTTTGCCGGCCAGCTTGCCTGTATGGGTGAGGTTTTTGTTAATGATGCATTCGGTACTGCGCACCGTGCCCATGCCTCAACCGAAGGGGTAACCCACTTTTTAAAATCAGCCGCAGGGTTTCTTTTAGAAAAAGAAATTAAGTATTTAGGGGATGTTTTGGCAAATCCCGAACACCCCTTTGTAATTATTCTTGGCGGGGCTAAGGTTTCTGATAAAATCAGCATGATTGATAACCTCTTGCCGCAGTGCGATTGCCTGTTAATTGGCGGGGGTATGGCTTATACCTTTCTTTCTGCTCTAGGCCGAAAAATCGGCAATTCAAAGCTAGAAAAAGATAAACTTGGCTTAGCAAAGGAAATATTGAATAAAGCGAGTCAATCAGGCAAAGATATTATCCTTCCGGTAGATCATCTTATTGTTGACAAGATTGAGCCTGGCATTAAGGGGGATTTAACCGAAGAAATCCCGGATGGTAAGATTGCAGTGGATATTGGGCCGAAAACCGCCGGGTTATTTAAAGATAAGCTAAAAGGCGCAAAGACGGTTGTCTGGAACGGGCCATTGGGTATTTTTGAGATCGATGCCTGCGCCGAAGGCACAAAACAGGTTGCGCAATTCTTATCTGAATTGGATGCCACTACGATTATCGGCGGGGGTGATACTGCAGCGGCAATTGCTAAGTTCGGATTAGAAGGCAAGATGGCCCATATTTCTACTGGCGGGGGGGCTTCGCTTGAATTCCTTGAAGGAAAGGTTCTGCCCGGCATAGCGGCATTGACTGACAAATAATCAGCGTATAGCTTAGAGCGTATAGCGAATAGTGAAAACAAAGTCATTCAAAGACCTTATTGTCTGGCAGAAGTCATATAGATTAGTTTTGGAAGTTTATAAATTAACTAAAGATTTCCCAAAGGAAGAAATGTATGGATTAGCGCAGCAGATGAGAAGAGCTGCTGTTTCATGCCATCTAATATAGCAGAAGGTTATGCAAGGCAACATAAGTTAGAATATAGACAATTTTTATCATTAGCTTATGGTTCATTAGCGGAATTAGAAACACAGGCAATGTTAGCAAAAGATTTAACATATATAAAAAGCGAACGAGACACAGCGCTTAAGAATTTAATAAAAGAAGCAGGTAGCATTCTGTATAGGATGTTGAATCCTATTCGCTAAACGCTATCCGCTTAACGCTAAAAAAAATGCGGCGTTTGATTATTGCGGGGAATTGGAAGTTATACAAAAACATCCCTGAAGCGATTGAATTGGCAAATGGGTTAACGCGGCAATTGCATGATGTAGACAACCTGGATATCGTGCTTTGTCCGGTATTTACTGCGCTTTCATCTGTCAGTGAGGTTATTACTGATTCGAATATCGGATTAGGTGCCCAGGATGTTTATTGGCAGGAGGAGGGTGCTTTTACCGGAGAGGTTTCTCCTTTAATGTTAAAAGACGCAGGATGTAAGTTTGTTATAATCGGCCATTCGGAAAGAAGGCAGTATTTTTCAGAAACCAATGATACGGTAAATAAAAAAATAAAAGCAGCGCTTAAGTCCGGTTTAATACCGATTGTTTGCGTCGGGGAAACACTCGCCCAGCGCGAAGAAAATAAAACGCTTGAGGTAATAAAAGAGCAGCTCAGGGGCGCGCTTGCGGATATATCATCCGAGGAGGCAGAAGGGATTGTAATTGCTTATGAACCGATTTGGGCTATCGGCACCGGAAGGAATGCAACCGCGGCTCAGGCAGAAGAGGTGCATAAATATATCCGTAACCTGCTAGCTGAAATGTATAATCATTCTATGTCAGCGGCTATTCGTATCCAGTACGGGGGCAGTGTTAAGCCGGAAAACATAGGCGAGCTTATCGAGCAGCCGAATATCGACGGGGCGCTGGTTGGGGGAGCAAGCTTAAAGGTAGAAACATTTAGTCAGATTGTTAAGGTTTGCCAAGGGGTGAAGAAGTAATAAACCCCATTAGAGAACTTTGTCTTCTAATCCCGTTAGAAATTTTATTTCTAACGGAGCTAACGGTATGCGCTGACCCCGTTAGAAAGGAACTTTCTAACGGGGCTGACGGTGGCATTAAACCACCGTCAGCTTAAATTGGTAATAACCTCCGATTGAAATCGGCGGCTTTCTCTAACGGGGTAAAGAGCCAGGAGTGATAATGCATACATTTTTATTGATTGTTCATATTATAGCAGCTGTTTTATTGGTTGTGGTCGTGCTTGTTCAGCGGGGCCGCGGTGGCGGGTTAATTGAGTCATTTTCCGGGGTAGAATCGATGTTTGGCACAAAGACAAATCAGTTTTTAACCCGAATGACCGCGATAATTGCTACGCTTTTTTTGTGTACTTCGATTGTGCTGGCGCTTCTTGCGGCGCGTCAGACGCGTTCCTTAATTAAGGAAGATGAGGGTTCTTTATTAGAAGAACCGGCATCAGAAGACAGCCAATCCGCTGAGCAAACTCAATTGGTTCCGCAGGAAGATGAAGCAGCTTCCAAAGATGCTGCAGTAGATTAATTTTATTACCCTATACGATCAGCTAAACCATTCTTATCCAAGGAGGGTAATATAGACAGTCTATTTTTGCCGGTGAGATATTTTATGTTTTGGCAAGGATTTCAATTAAAACTATCGCTTAAGGCGGTAGTTTTTTTTATGTTCGCACTATTTAAATTCGGGCTTTGTTTTTCACTGGGCGCATTATTTTTGAGCGGGAATATCGGGTTTGCTTTTGCTGATGAGCATAGAGGGGTTAATTCTATGCATACCCCGTGGTTTGATTCAGGCGATGCCCTAGTGGTGGGCTCGATTTCTGACGCGCGCACCCTTGTGCCGATTCTTGCTTCTGATTCTGCTTCATCAGATATTGTCGGTATGCTATTTAACGGGCTGGTTAAGTATGATCCACAGCTTAACCTGATTGGGGATTTAGCTGCCGGTTGGGATATTAAAGAAGGCGGACGGGTGATTATATTTCATCTTAAGAAAGATGTTTATTGGCATGACGGTGCGCCTTTTACGTCGGCAGATGTAGAATTTACCTATCAGAAACTAATTGACCCAAATGTGCGCACCCCTTACAGCGGCGATTTTGAACGAGTTAAACATTTTGAGGTTATTGACGATTATACAATTAAGCTTACTTATAAGGAACCCTTTGCCCCGGCGCTTTCTTCCTGGGGTATGGCAATAATGCCTAAGCATATTTTGGAGAATGAGGATTTGAATTTCACGGAATTTAGCGCGCATCCGGTTGGCTTGGGGCCTTATAAATTTAAAACCTGGAAACACCAGGAGAAAATTGAGCTTATTGCTAATCCGGATTATTTTCAACACCGCCCTTATGTTGACCGGTATATTTATCGCGTGATTCCTGACCAGGCAACCTTATTCCTGGAACTTCAGGCCGAGGGGGTTGATTTAACCGGGCTTTCGCCTTTGCAGTATACCCGTCAGACCGATAGCGCTTTTTTTAAGGAGCATTACCGCAAATTTAGCCTCACGAATTTTGTTTACACTTATTTAGGATACAACCTAAACAATCAGAAATTTAAGGACAAGCGCGTGCGGCAGGCCTTAAATTATGCTGTAGACAAAAACGAAATCATTGAAACCGTATTACTGGGTTTAGGCCGGCCGGCTACCGGGCCGTTTCTTCCGGAGTCATGGGCATTCAATCCCCGGGTTAAATCCGCGCCCTTTGATCCGGGCAAGGCAAAATCCCTGCTAAGGGAATCGGGGTGGATAGATACTAACCAAGATGGTTGGCTGGAGAAGGATGGGGAAATATTTGAATTTACGATAATTACCAATCAAGGCAATGAAGCGCGCATAAAGACCGCGCAGATTATCCAGAGGCGATTAGCGGATATTGGAATTAAGGTTAGGATAAAGGTTTTGGAGTGGAGTGTGTTTCTTGCTGAATTTATTGATAAACGTAATTTCGAAGCTGTGCTTCTTGGCTGGAGCTTAGGATTAGACCCGGATAATTTCGATATCTGGCATTCTTCCAAGACGCGTGAAGGGGAATTTAATTTTGTCGGATATAGGAACGATGAGGTTGATCAATTGCTTGATATAGCAAGGGGGACATTCGATCAGGAAGAGAGAAAAAGCTATTATCAGCGCATTCACGAGATTATCTATGACCAGCAGCCGTATATGTTTTTGTATATTCCTGATAGTTTGTCGATTCTTCATTCGCGGTTTCAGGGGATTATCCCTGCGCCAATCGGGATTTTTTATAACCTGATTGACTGGTGGGTTCCCCGCGGGCAGCAGATATATCGAATGCGGCAAGGCTAAATATATGCTTAGTTATATAGTACGTAGATTATTGGGCATTATTCCATTATTGCTTGGGATTACGATTATCAGCTTTGTGATTATTCATCTTGCCCCGGGCAAGCCAACTACCCAGCAGGAGTTAATGAATCCGCGCGTGTCCTATGAGGCGAGGGTTCGTTTGGAAAAGCTTTATGATTTGGATAAGCCTTTGCATATCCAATATATTCGTTGGCTGATAAGGGTCCTGCGCCTGGATTTTGGAGCCTCTTTGATTGACGGCCGGCCGGTGGTAAAAAAGATTCTTGAGCGGATTCCCGTAACCTTGACGATTAATATCCTTACCCTGGGTTTGATATTGGTTATTTCTATACCCTTAGGGATAAAAGCAGCAAGCAAACCGGGTTCTTTTTTTGATAAGGCGACTACCGTGATCGTATTTATCGGATTTGCCCTGCCGACTTTTTGGGTAGCGCTTTTGCTGATGCAGTTTTTTTCAATAAGGCTGGGATGGCTTCCGATATCAGGCATAAAATCCCTTGATTTTGAATATTTTTCCTGGCCAAGAAAATTATTGGATATGGGCCATCATCTTATCCTGCCGGTTTGTGTTTCCGGTATTGGCGGTTTAGCGGGGTTTTCCCGGTACATCCGCCAGAATATGCTTTTGGCCCTTAGCCAGCCTTATATTATAACCGCAAAGGCAAAAGGGCTTTCCCAAAAGCAGGTACTTTATCGCCATGCTTTTCCCAATGCAATTTTACCCCTGGTTACTATTTTAGGTTTATCGATTCCGGGGCTTTTAGGGGGGAGCGTAATCTTTGAATCAATATTTGCCATTCCCGGGATTGGGGAGTTGTTTTATAAGGCAGTAATGATGCGGGATTATAATTTGATTATGGCATCGGTTGTTCTAGGGGCGGTTTTAACAATGCTCGGAAATCTTACTGCCGATATTGCCTATGCTTATGTTGACCCGCGGATCAGGTATAATAAATAAATCGCTGCAAAAATAATTTAATGAAAATATCATTGGTTATCGGCATTACGATTATTGCTGTTTTAAGCCTTGCGGCAATCTTTGCCTCAGTAATCAGCCCTTATGACCCGGGGGAGATTGATCGGAATAGCCTGCTTATGCCGCCGTCTTTAGAGCATTTAATGGGGACAGACAGCCTTGGGCGTGATTTATTCAGCCGCATTGTTTTTGGCGCGCGGATTTCTTTAAGCATCGGTATTATTGCCGTGGGGATTGCTACGATTATCGGGATAACCCTGGGCTCAATTGCGGGATTTTATGGCAAATGGGTGGATTCCCTGATTATGCGCTTTGTTGATCTTATGCTTTGCTTTCCGACATTTTTCCTGATTCTGGCGGTAGTCGCAATATTAGAGCCATCGATTTTTAATATTATGGTAATTATTGGATTAACCAGCTGGATGGGGGTTGCGCGTTTAATCCGTGCAGAAATTTTAAGCCTTAAACAAAGGGAATTTATTCAGGCAGCAGAGGTGATTGGTGCTTCTAATTTCCGCATAATCCTGCGCCACCTTATTCCTAATGCTATTGGCCCGGTTATGGTGAGCGCAGTTTTAGGCATTGCCGGGGCAATTTTAGTTGAGTCAGCCTTAAGTTTTCTTGGATTAGGGGTTCAGCCGCCTGTTCCCAGCTGGGGTAATGTTCTTATTGAGGCAAAATTTACTTTGGGTATTGCCTGGTGGTTGACTTTGTATCCGGGTTTATTTATTTTAATTACAATATTCGGGTTTAACCTGATTGGGGAAGGGTTGCGGCGCAGGATTTAATATCCTGCCTTGCTTTAAATATGGGTAATTTATTAAGCTTAAAAAATCTTAGGGTTCAGTTTTCTGCTGATCCGGCAGTAGAGAAAGCGGATTTAGAGGTAAGGGAAAGCGAGATTGTCGGTTTAGTGGGTGAGTCTGGCTCAGGAAAGACAATCACAACCCTGGCAATAACTCGAATATTGCCGCCTAATGCGCGCATAATAAGCGGAGAGGCGATTTTTGAAAATATTGATCTTCTGAAAACCAAAGAGGCGCAATTAAGAAAAATCCGCGGGGCAAAAATTGCTTATATTTTTCAAGAACCGGCAATGTATCTTAATCCGATTTTAAACATCGGATCCCAGGTTGCAGAATCAGTAATTGTTCATCGCGATAAGGATAAGCTTAGCGCCAGGGACAGGGCAATTGAGTTATTAAGGGGGGTTGCCATACCTTTGCCGGAGCAGGTTTTTTTTGATTACCCGCATCAACTTTCCGGGGGAATGAATCAAAGGGTAATGATTGCCCAGGCCTTGGCATCTAAACCGAGATTACTTATTGCTGATGAGCCAACAACAAATCTGGATGTGGATACGGAAAATGAGATACTTGAGTTAATCCTTAGTTTGCAGGGGGAGATTGGTTTTTCTTGTATTTTTATTACCCACAATTTTGGGCTTGTTAAAAGGCTTTGCCAGCGGGTCTATGTAATGCATAAGGGCCTGATTGTGGAAAGCGGGGACTTAGCTGAGATTTTTGATAATCCGAAACACGAACATACGCAAGCCTTAGTAAGGGCCCATGCCCGCATCG
>JBDRHJ010000066.1:0-5473 GCA_043816835.1 Candidatus Omnitrophota bacterium | reverse complement strand
CCGTAGCGACCCGCTATTTTGAAAGTATTTTTACAGACATGATCTTCATGCCCATGCGTTATGACAATGCCATTGATCTGGGCGGGATCTAGTTCAATGCCTCTTAAGTCTTTTTCTATCTCCTTCAAGCCAATGCCCGCGCAATCAATCAAAATACCGGATCTCGCCGTCCAGATAGCGGTGCAATTACCGCTGCTACTGCTCCTAAGCACACATACGTTTAAATACGACACTCCCTTTTCATCCTTTCTTATGCATTATAACACGATATCTCGCTTATAGATATACACCGCGCCGTTTTGTCCGGTTTTTTTGACTAAAAATCCCCTAACTTCTTAAAACATTAAGAAATATGGATATCCCCTTCTGCAATGAAAAGGCTATTGACCGCATTCAATCAATAGCCTCTAAACTTTTCCTTATCCGGGCGAGCAGAATTAGTCTTTAGCCTTAGGGTTTGATCCGTCTATCTTTTATAATGCAAGAAAATCGCTTCGCGATGACTTTACTGCGATTTTCGCAGTCCCCCCTGCTTTGTTTTCGACCTGCCCCTGCGTTTAGATTTATATCAGCAAATCTGCAGGGAAGAAAACAAGGGGGGAATAAAGTTTTACCTGTGCCCGTAAGGGTATACTTTCCTATACTCTAAAAAAGATTATTCAATGGGCCCCTTATCTTGAAAAAAGGGAAAGCCCTAGAATAAAATATCTTATATTATTGATCTAAATTATGCGGGGGGATTATTTAACAGGGGCAGCCGGGCATAGCCGGATATCCCTTTTTATCTGAGAGGCCAATGCTTGAACTGAACTAAATTTTTTCTGCGGGCGAATCTTTTTAATAAATTCTATTTGTACATTGCGGCGGTAAAGATTGGCTTTAAAATCAAATACATGGACTTCAATGCTTATTTTATTTGATGCGTTAATTGTCGGCCGGTTCCCGATATAACAAATCCCGGCAAAGATCTTATTAGACCATCTGACCCTAACCGCATAAACGCCGGATGGCGGAAAAATCTCATGCTCAGGGAAAATATTAGCAGTCGGATAGCCTAATTTTCTGGCAAACCTATACCCCCGGCTTACACGGCCAAAGATGGTTACCGGCCGCCCTAATAATGCGTGTGCCTGGCGAAATTTACCGGCCTTGATTAATCCTCGAATCCAGCTGCTGCTAATTGGTTTATTATTGCGCCGCAAAACATCGATAATAATCAGCTTGAATTTTGCCGTTTGTGAATAACCCTCAAGCATCTTCCAGCCACCGTGGGCATGCCTGCCAAAGGTGAAATTCCTTCCGATAAGTACTACTGCGGGATTTATTTTTTTTATAAGAATTCCCTCTAAGAACCCTGCGGCAGTAACCCTGCGTAATGCCGGGGTGAAACGAATAACCAGGCATAAATCAACCCCCAATTCATCTAACAGATTCAAACGATGATTTAGAGAATAAAGGCTGTTTTCTTTTTGGGGATGGGGAAAAAATGTAACAACAAAAGACTTGGCATGAAGCTTCTTTGCCTCTTTTAATAAGCGGGTAATTATCTTACGGTGTCCCCGATGTAATCCGTCAAATACACCTAAGGCAACTGCGGGTCGTTTATTAAGGGGTTTTAAATTGGTAAGGCCGTAAATTACTCTCATTTATTTGGGAAAGCCCAATTGCCTGACTAAGGTCAAAAGGGCCGATGCTGCGCCTTTGAATTTCCGAGATATGCCCGACGCAATGTAAATCTTTGGCGATATCTTCGGCTAATTGCCGCACATAAGTTCCTTTCGAACATTTAATATAAAGCTTTATATGGGGAAGGTTAAATTCAAGCAGGCTTAATTTCTTAATCATAATCGGCCGGGGTTGACGGTTTATTTCAATACCACAGCGGGCCAACGAATACAGCCTCTTGCCTTTATGCTTAATTGCCGATACCATCGGGGGAACCTGAAAAACCTTGCCGGTATAAGCAGTTAAAACATCCTCCACCTTGTCTTTGGTAACATGGCTGTAATCCCCTGCCTGAATAACCTTTCCTTCCCGGTCGCCGCTGTTAGTGCGTTCACCCAAAGTCAAAGTAGCATAATATTCTTTCTCAAAATTACAAAAACGGTCAAACAATTTTGTATATTGGCCAACCAGGATTAACAAAACCCCCGTGGCTATAGGGTCTAATGTCCCGGCATGCCCTACCTTTCGAATTTTCAATTGCTTGCGCACAAAATCTACAACATCATGGGAAGTCATCCCCCCCGGCTTATTAACAATAAGAATCCCACCCTTGATCCCGCAAGCTGCTGTATTCATTACAAATATTCCTTTATCTTTTGTATGACCTGCCGTCTTGCTTTCTCTAGGCTGCCCTTTATCACACAACCGCTTGCAGTCTTATGCCCCCCGCCGCCGAAAGATTGGGCAATGCGGTTAACATCTATTTTACCGCGTGACCTAAAGTTTACGCGGGTCTGCCTAGGATTATCCCCTTGTTCCCTGAATAAAATACAAACTTCGCCGCCGCGAATTAAACGCGCAAAATTTAAGATGTTTTCGGTTAAATCAAAATGAACACTCCTTCCTTTTAAAGCCCCCCTCTTTAGCTCGGCGGTAATAATCTTGCCCGAAGCATGCCTCTTTAAGCTTAAGAGAATCTTCGATAAGAGGGAAATATCAGAAAAGGAAACCGATTCATAAATATTTTGATAAATCTTCGCAGCGCTTAGTTTGAATTTTAAAAGCTCGGCTGCTATTTGATGGGTTAACGAAGTCGTATTTAGATGGCGGAAAGATCCGGTATCGGTAAGGATGCCTGTATATATCGCCCTGGCGCTATCGGCATCAATCTTAACATCCATGGCCTTATAAAGCTGATAAACCAGCTCTGCGGCTGAAGAAGCATCGGGTAACACCCAATTAATATTGCCAAATTTAGTATTGGAAATATGGTGATCGATGTTGATGATCGGCTGATTTAATCTGGCTAAGTTCAAAACATAACCACATCGCGATTTATTGGTACAATCCAGCATTACCAGCACATCAAATTTAATCTTCATATTATGCCGGTATTTGATTACTGATTTAAAGCCCTTTAGGAATCTATATTCCTGCGGCGCAGAATCCTGATTAACGATTATCGCCGTTTTTCCCAACTTCCTTAACAGGCAGGCAAAAGCGATCTCTGAACCCAGGGCATCGCCTTCTAAATTTTTATGCGCGGTAATTAAAAAAACATTATTTTTACGTATACAATCAATTACTTTTTTTATGCTCATCTCGTTAGGCCTTTCTTTTTTGTCTTACCCCGTTAAACCGAAGGTCTAACGGGGCTCATCTTGCTCCTTTATTTTATCGAGTTCGTTGTCAATCCTAATGCTATGCTCTGCTGACTGATCTAGCTTAAAAGAAATCTCGGGCACACACCTTAATTTCATCCTTTGCCCGATTAAACAACGGACAAATGGTGTCGCGCGTCCCAGCGCTTTCTGTGTATCCTTTAACTCCTTTTCTGTGCCAAACACGCTAAAATAAATGCGCGCAAACCTTAAATTCGGGGTCAGGTCAACGCGTATAACCGTAACAAACCCTAAACCTGAATCCTGTAATTCATTATGTATAATCTCGCTTACCTCTCTTTTGAGCACTGCGTTTATCTTTTCATGCCTCAACCGCATTAAATCATCTCCCTCTTTAATTTAATCCAAACAACAAAATTTCCTAAAAAGCCGGTTAAATCAACTCCATATCATAATCTACTATACTAACTTGGTTGGAATTTTCAATAAAATTAATTATCTTGCTAAACTCCCGGTCAATATGCCTTCTCTGATTCCTGACCCCTACAATAACCAGCGTAGATTTCTGCCATTTATCCATATCGCCGATCCCGGCTATTGCGACGTTAAATCTGTTACGCAGGCACGCCTTTAAGCTATGCAAAACCATCCTTTTGACTTTTAGGGAATTGGAACTTGCAATAAACAAAACTAAGTTCAGGATAACAATAGCCACAGCCACGGCACTGTAATTACTTCAAACCCTTTGCCTTTTGCTTAACCCACTTTAGGGCATCGCGCCTTGAATTGATACGCCGGTTTAACTGCAGGCAGAGTAACCGATCTAAGATTTTTTTATAATCCGGGCTCGGCTTTAAGCCTAATTTCGCTAAATCTCTACCGGCAAGATAAACCCGTGTTCCGTTATAATGCTTAAAGAATCTGAAAATCAGGCGATTTAACAATTTATTTTTATATTTGGCTTTAATCAACAAAATCACCTCAAAGCTCAAGGGCTCTAAAACCTGATAAATCTGGCTTGGTAATATGTTTTTTTTACTTAATCTGGAAACCTTGGCTTGAGAAAATTTAACGTAGGAGATTATCCGCTTTGTTTCCCCGCGGCGTAAACCAAATTTCCTGCATACCTCAATCACCTGGCTTTTTTTTAAGACACTCAGGATGCCGGTAAAATACATCAACCACACATCCAGGGGCCTGTGCTTAGGCAGGTTACCCTTAAACCAATCAATTTCTTTTTTAATCGCGGTTAAATAATTTAAGGTTGCTTTAGTTATTTTAATCCTGGGGTGGATAAAATCAAATCCTGCTAATTTATTTAACCGCACGATACAGTTCAAGGCTAAGGGCTCGCTTAGGATAAGGATTAGCTCATCCCTTAAGCGGTGCGGGCTTACGCGCTTCAGCATCCCTGATTTTTGCGCCGCCTTTAATAATTTTAAGCTGCGCAGCTCAATTTTAAATTTGAGCCTTTGTTCAAAACGTACTGCGCGTATTATGCGCGTAGGGTCATCAATAAAGCTTAAAGGGTGCAAAATACGAATAATCTTTGACTGTATATCGTGTTTACCGTGATAAAAATCAACTAAACGGCCGAAACCATCAGGCAACAATTCAATCGCTAAGGCATTAATTGTAAAATCACGCCTTGCCAAATCATCTTCTATGGTTCCCGGATGAACTACCGGCAGACTGGCAGGCTGAGGATAAATTTCCGAACGTACCGTAGCAATATCTACCTTTATCTTCTTCGGCGTAACCAATGTGGCGGTGCCAAAGCGCGGATGAATTATTACTTTTGCATTAATTCGTTTAGCAAGCAGGGAGGCAAAACTCGGGGCATTACCCTCAACAATAATATCCAAATCAAAATTAGGAACCCCCAGAATCGAATCCCTGACAAAGCCGCCTACCAAATAAGCATGCATCCCTTTTTCTGCAGCCAGATTATACGCCAGGCGTATTAATTGGCGCAATTGTTTAGCTAATTTATTTAGATTCTGTTTCATCTTTGTATTATTTTAATTTTTTACCTTATTTTGCCACTGCTAATTAATGCTTGGGTTATAACCTAAGGGCGCGGATGAAATTTCCGATGAATCATTTTTAATCTGTCCTTGTTGACGTGCGTATAAATCTGGGTGGTTGAGATATCACTATGCCCGAGCATCTCCTGGACGCTCCTT
>JBDRHJ010000065.1:0-5082 GCA_043816835.1 Candidatus Omnitrophota bacterium | reverse complement strand
TTAAAAAACAAACGGAATGTTTTTCAGACGGCCAGAATTTGATTAAAAGTTTATGCTTTATTATCCGGAAGGCTTAATGTCTGCTGCTTTTTTATGCCCCTTCGATCTCCTGACAATTTCTTCAAGAAGGCCCTCTAACGTAACCAATCCGAGGGTGTTATAATTATCCCTGACAATCGCGATCCGAAGTTTTTTAACCTGAAAATCGCGCAAAATTTTACTAAATGGCGCAGGCGAATCTTGCTTAAACCGATTACTGCGGTTTGCGATGAGAAAAAGGGAAAAGAAATTGCTGCCAAGATAAACAATAATATAAGGATTCCGATTATAGGAATGGCCATCTTAATGTAATGACTGCAGGAAAAACTGAGCTATTTTAAAATAAATAATCAAGCCGAACACATCAACAACCGTAGTCGTAATCGGACCGGCCAAAGCCGCGGGGTCTAATCCTAAGCGCTTAGACAAAAAGGGAAGAAAAATTCCGGTAGAAATCGCAACCAGCACAACCAGCATCATCGTAATACCGACTACCAGTGAAATAAAAACCTCTGTCTCCAGCCAATAGGCACGCAAGAAAGCAACCAACCCAACAATAATGCTCATGATTAATGAAGAAACTATCTCGAGCTTAGCAATACGCCAGATGTTTTTAAATGAAGCGTCCCCGGTTGCAAGGCTGCGGATAATCGTAATTGAGGTCTGGGCGCCGGCATTACCCCCGGTATCTAAAATCATCGGGATAAAAAATGCCAATGCCACTACCGTGCTTAAGGCATACTCAAAATTTTTTAAAATCCACCCGCTAAAAACATGAAGAACCAATAAGAGGATAAGCCATCCGGCGCGGCGCTGGATAATCTCTTTTACTGTCGTCGTAGCATACCTTATCTCCTGGCCCCCTGCCGGCTGCATTTTACCGATCTCATAAATTTGGCGCGTATTTTCCTCGTGAATCAAATCAACAACATCATCAATCGTAATTACCCCCAGAAACTTATCCTGCGAATCAACCACCGGGGCATCTAATAAATCATAACGGCTGAATTTCGATGCTACCTCTTCCTGCGGGGTATTAACATCAATCTTAATCGTCTGGGGGGAAAACATTATATCCCTTACCAATATATCCGGCGGTGCCGTGATCAAGGCATCGAGATTTAAAACCCCAATCAAGTAGCGTTGTTCATCCAAAACATAAAGATTATAAAAGTGATATGCCGACTGGCTTTTATGCGTCTCCTGCAGCCATAGGATTGCCTGGCGTGCGGTCATATCCTTTTTTAATGATAAAAAATCAGTGGTCATTAAACTGCCGGCGGTTTCTTCTTCAAAGCTTAATAACTGCCGAACATCATCAACCTCTTCCTTTTTCATTAAAGAAAACAGCTTTCTTATTACCTTGCGCGGTAATTCCTTAAAGAGGTCTGCCCGCTCATCAGGGGCCATCTCATTGAGAATCGGGACAACTTCGGCATTATCCAAATTATTTACTAAATAGGATTGTTCGCTAAAACGTAAATCTTCAAAAACCTCAATTGCCTTTCGGGAACTTAATAATTTAAATATTACGATTTTTTCCTGAGGATGGATACGCTCCCAGCCTTCGGCTATATCAATAGAATGGATTGCCTTCAATAATTCTTTAAGGGCAGAAAAATTCTTATTTTCCAAAAATTCCTTTATTTCCGGCAAAAAAAGAATAAATTCATTAGGGCCAAAGGCGCGCCCCTTAAGGTTAACCTTGTAAGCGTCTAATACAGGCATCCAATTTTTCCTCTTTTTCTTTTAACGGCCCGATAATTGCCAGGCGTACTGCCCCTGCCTTAAAAACATCTCTCGCAACCCGTTTTAAATCAGCGGGATTAATCTTAGCAACCCTTTTTAATATCTCTTTAAAATTATAAGTTGTATTTAAATGCAGAATTGGATCGCCAATCCAGGACATATGCTCTAATGTCCCCTCCAGGGCAAGCCTTAATTGTCCGATATAAAATTCTTTAGCGCGGCGCAATTCACTTAATTGAACCGGCCGGCTTCTAATTTTATTTAATTCTCTGATAATCACCTCTATCGCCAGGCAAATTTTTGAATTATCAACACCGGCACGGATAACAAACATTCCCGTATCTTCAAGGCTTTTTACCTGGGTTGCGATTTCATAAGCTAATCCCCTTTTTTCGCGTAGCTCGGAAAAAAGGCGGCTCGACATATTTGCCCCCAAAATAACATGCAAGAGCGAATAAATATGCTTATCTGTATGGTTACGCTCTACACCATAAAACCCCATTGCCAAATGCATCTGGGCGGTTCGCTTACGAAGAACCTTTATCTTAGGGCTTGGGTCATAATCGGGTGCAGGGATAAAAACATTGCGTATTCCTGCCTTAAAATTTCCGGTGCCGGCCTTTAATCTTTTTAGAATCTTTTGATGCTCTAATTTGCCGCAAGCTGCAATCACCATATCCGAAGGCGTATAATATTTCCTTTGAAACGAAACCAGGTCTTCACGGTTAAGTTGTGATACCGTCTTCTTGCTGCCAATAAGGGACAAACCTAACGGATGACCCGGCCAAAGAAGCTGATCAAGGATATCATGAACATAGCTTTGCGGCAAATCCCGGTACATCTTAATCTCTTCCAATATAACGAATCGCTCCCTTTCAATATCAGCCTGACTTAACCGGGGATTTATTGCCATGTCAGTAAGAATATCTAAAGCCTGAAATTGTTTGACTGCCGGCAGCTTCGCATAATAACAAGTTGTCTCTTCGTCAGTAAAGCCGTTCAATGCCCCGCCAACCCCCTCAATAAGCTCTTTTATTTGCTGGCAGGAATATTTTTTTGAGCCCTTGAATACAAGATGCTCTAAAAAATGGGCAATTCCCTTAATATTATCGGGCTCGTATCGTCCGCCCACACGCACCCAAACACCAATCGACACAGATTGCATCTTTGGCATAGTGTGAGTAATCAGCCTTAAACCATTATCAAGAACTGTTTTATTATACATTGCTAAAATACCTTGCTTATGCAGCATTTACTAAACGCCCGACAAATCGCGCAACCCTTTTAACCAAATCCGGATTACTTAAATTTTCCTGGATTTTTTTGATAACCGCGCTGCCGACAATAACCCCGTCGGCAACCCTGAAAATATCTTTTATCTGTTTTGGGCGGGAGATACCAAACCCGACACAAACCGGCTTATTGGTGTACTTTTTAATTACTTTTAGATTGCGCACTAAATCAAAAGGCAATTTCTCCCTTGCGCCGGTAACCCCGGTTAAGGAAACATAATAAATGAATCCCCGGCTAAACTTGCTTATAAGCGAAATTCGCCTGCGGGGGGTTGTCGGGGAAAGAAAAAACACCGTATCGATATTGTATTTTCGGCAATCAGTTATGAACCCGCGGTCTTCCTCAGGGGGAAGATCAGGAATAATTACTCCATCCACGCCGCAAGAATGGGCTAACTGCAGAAAACGCTTTTTACCAAATCGGAATATTAGATTATAATAGCTCATCAAACAAATCGGTATTTGGGTTTTTTCCCTTAATGATTTCACCAAAGTGAAAATCTTGTTTAATGTCGCACCGGCATTAATCGAAGCCTGCGATGCCGCCTGAATCACCGGCCCGTCAGCCAAAGGATCGGAGAAAGGTACACCTAATTCAATAATATCAACCTGATTTTTCTCGAATTCCAAAACTAATTGTTTTGTAATTTCAAAATTCGGAAACCCGGCGGTAATAAAAACAATGAACGCCTTTCTTTTTTCTCTTTTAAGCCTCTGAAACTTCTGCTCAATGCGATTCATTTTGCAATGTTTAACCTGGTTATGCGCAATAAATACCGGTTTTAACTTTTGAAATTCTTTAAGCTATATGGCTTATATTTACATACAATATCAACATCCTTGTCGCCCCTGCCGGACAGGCAAAGAATTATAAGGGAATTATTTTTAATCCTGCGGGAGAATTTTTTAAGATATCCAATTGCATGAGCCGGCTCCAAGGCAGGAATTATCCCTTCTAGTTTCGATAATAAAGCAAATCCGCTTAATGCCTCCTGATCAGTTACTGCCTGATATTTTGCGCGGCCAACCCGTTTATAAAAGGCGTGCTCCGGGCCTACCCCGGGATAGTCCAGGCCGGCAGCAAGAGAATGAGCAATATTAATCTGTCCAAACTTATCCTGCAATACCTCAGATTTCGCACCATGCAACACGCCAGCGCTCCCCTTGACTAATGTTGCCGCATGTTTACCAGAAGACAATCCGCAACCGGCAGCTTCCACGCCAATAAATTTCACCTTTTTATCCTTAAAAAATGCGTGAAATAAGCCTATAGAATTACTACCGCCGCCAACACAGGCAATTAAATAATCAGGAAGCCTGTTTTCTTGGACTAATATTTGTTTTCTTGCTTCCTTGCCAATTATTGATTGAAAATCCCTGACTAGCAATGGATAAGGATGCGGCCCGACAACTGAGCCGATAATATAATGTGTCGTACGCACATTAGTCACCCAGTCCCGCAATGCTTCGGTCGTGGCATCTTTTAGCGTGCAGGAACCGGATTTAACCGGTACGATCTCGGCATTTAACAGCCGCATACGAAAAACATTTAACTTCTGCCGCTTAATGTCCTCCGTACCCATATAAATAACGCATTTAAATCCGAACATCGCAGCAACCGTAGCAGTCGCAACACCATGTTGCCCTGCTCCGGTTTCCGCAATTATGCGGGTTTTTTTCATTCTCCGGGCAAGCAGAATTTGGCCTAAGGTATTATTAATTTTATGCGCGCCGGTGTGCAGAAGGTCTTCTCGCTTCAAATAAACCTTAATACCCCGCCCCAAGACTTGACTTAAATTACCTGCAAAGTATAGTGGCGTAGGACGCCCGGCATACTTGGCAAGATAATAATTCAGCTCTTTTTTAAATCGGCAATCCCTTTGCGCAATAAGATATTGCCGCGATAATTCATCTAAGGCATAAATAAGGGCCTCGGGAACAAATCTTCCCCCGAAAATTCCAAAACGCCCATATTTATTAGGGATTCTTTTCATAGGTTTAC
>JBDRHJ010000064.1:0-10779 GCA_043816835.1 Candidatus Omnitrophota bacterium | reverse complement strand
TAATCACGTTACACCTCTCTTTCTTATGCTTAATTTCAGTATAGAAACAAATATTTGCCCTGTCAAGAAAAAAATCCCCTTAACGCTAGAGGTGTAACCCTATCTTAAATAAACACCTAAACCCTATAACCCCCTTGACATATACCCGCCAGTTAATCCATCAAGCAATGCTGTAAACTCTTTGATTTTTAGATTTTTTTCTTGCCTTTGGGCAGAATTTAATTCAGAAGAAGCGAGCTCTAATTGTAATCTCTGCCGCTCGAAATACAGCCTGGTTACTTCATCTAAGATATCCTGGCGTAATTGAACCATTAGGCGAACTTGGGAATCAATCAATCTTTGCTGCTCACTCCAGATTAAATCCCCAAAATCCCATTTAAGCGAAGCGCTCCAATCGCGCGGCCCAACCGTAAATCTTGAAAGCTGCGAACTGTTGTACGCGCTAATCGTCTTATCGTAACTCAGGCTTAGCTCGGGCAACACAGCTTGAAAACGAGCTAATTTGCGGTGGGCCATAATCACTTCCGGATTAATTACTTCTGCGTACGCTATTGCTGCCTGCTGGATTTGTTGTATAGTAGGCTGATTAATAATCGATGTTGAGTTATAAAATATATACTGGTATTCTTTGGTTTTAAATAAACCTTTATCGCCGGCCGCATAAATATTACCCTGATCGTCAAAATTAAGAAACCGGATATCCTGCATCGTAAGCCCTAATGATAGCTCCTGCCACTTATGGTTATAATACCTAAATACCCCTGATTTGGTTGCTGTTAAAAAGGTTGAATCCGGTAAAATCGCAATAAAGCGTATCTCTTTATTTACCAGCCCAAGATCAGAGAACTTGCTCCAATTCTGCCCCGAAGTCTCACTTGTAAAAATCCCCTGATTTGTCGACAAGTAAATATTATGCGGCTTTATTGTATCGATACAGATATAATTTATTTGCTGCGATTCGCTATCAAATAAGATATCCCCTGAATCTGTATCCACGCCCTCTGAATTAACTTGCTGCGAAACAAAAATTCTCCTTGCCCCTGCCTGATGCTTAATCTGATATACCCCATCAGCCGCAGCTGCATAAATAAACTCATTCAGATCATCCGCAACCATTGAATAAATTGATAAATTTCCAATCCTGCCGGAAAATTTATTCCAAATTCGCCCATTGTCCTGGCTTGCGAATAATCCGGCTTCTGTGCCTAAATAAAGTTGTCCGCTTGCTGATGCAATAAAGCTTAAACAGTTATTTTCTTCTTCAGATTTTCCGGTAAAAATCTTCTGCCAGGTATTGCCTTGATTACTGCTAAAAAATAAACCGGAGACACAAAGCGCATAGATAGAATCGGGGCTTATTTTATCAATATACAAAGAATTTACTTTTTTGTTTATGCCTGATAATACTGCCTGCCAAGTACCGCCGCCATCCTGAGTCTTAAATACCCCTCGATTTGTCCCCAGAAATATTATGTCGGAATCCTGGCGATCCAGTAAAAACGCATTTACCTGCATAATTTCCCCGCTGACATTTTCCCAAACTAAACCTTGTTCATACGGCTCAACATACCCGCAAAATATGCACAAAAGCCCTAACAACAATATCCCTTTCATTTATGCCCTCCCTCAAATGAGCACACCACCCAGCACTAATTTTGCTGATTCATTAACAGTACTAAAAATTAGTGCTGGATAAGTTCAGCCATACAACCCTTGACACTCTGTGTCAAGGGTTGTGGCTTCACCTACAATAGACGTAAAAAGGGGCAAAATCTCACATAAATTTTTAGGAAAATTATTCTAAGGCGAGGTATTCCTGCAGGACTTCTTGATAATCAGGGATATCTATATCTTTGTAGAGAACAAGGGCTTGGGAAAGGTATTCCTTTGCCTTTTCTAACTCATTCATTTCTTTATACATTAAGCCTAAATCATAGTAGACACCGGCTAATACCGGGCGGTTATCAATCTCCTGGCAAATAAAAATTGCTTCCCTAAAATTACTTTCTGCCTGATCAAATTTGCCGGTCTCCCAGTAAAACTCCCCCAGCATCCAATAGTCAGAGCTTAGATTAAAGCGATGGTCGAGCTTTCTATCCAAATCTAATCCCTTCTGATAATATTCCAAGGCTAAATCATAATTCTTCTCAAAAAGGGATACTTCCCCCATGTTAAAATAATAATCACCTAATTCCGGGATGGCCCCTAAACCCTCAAAAATCTCCTCACTCTTATTTAAAAATTCCTTGGCAATTGGGTAATCCCCTTTCTCAACATACAAAAATGCAATATTAAAATAATCACAGGCTAAATTAAACCTGTGCTCCGGATCATCATCCCTTTGCCGGTTAATTTCTGAACTTTTCATTAACAAAGAAAAGGCAGATTCATTATCCCCTTTATCAACATACCAAACTGCCAGGCGCGCCATGGCATCTGCCTCGTTAAGCTTATCTTTATGCTTCCGGCTTAAATTAAGCGCCTTTTGATAAAACCCTTCGCTTTTTTGATAATCGCCCCACATATGATAAATCCAGGCAATTTTAATATAGGCTGCGGCTAAATGCTTATAATCCTTCTTCCTCTCGCTAAAACGCGCATAATCAGAATAATTACTCAAGGCATCGGAAAATTTACCTAGACGAAAATAAACATCCCCCCTTAATCGCCAAGCCGGCAAATATAAAGAATCCTTACCAATAGCCTGGTCAAGTAAGCTAATTATCTGATAATTGTTTCCTTGTGCGTATAATTGTTCTGCCTTTAAAAATAGGCGCTTGGCGCCCGGATTAAAAACAGAAAAGGCTTTAATAAAACCAAGAGCCATAACCACCAGCATTATCAGGCTAAGGGCAGCAATTTTTATTTTTCTAATTTGTACTAGTTTAAATATTCGGCATAAAAAAGAACCGATAAAATTCAATTTTGTACTTACCCTACCGGCGCCTGCAGTCATATCTTTGAATAAGACAAAAGAAGGATCCCCATAAAGCACATAAGCAGACCAGTTAATTGCTGATATGCCGTATTTCCTAAAAAGCCTTAACCGCGCTAATCTTACTGCTTCGCCGATTGGCTTAGAATTAACAATCTGGCTATAGAATTCTTCGGCAAATTCCCAGCTTGAATTATCTTCAATACGCCAGAAACTGCCTAGATAATGCCGCACCCCGGCAAATAAAAACGCCTGAGCAAGGGTGTATACATTGCCTTGTGATTCTGGATCTAAAATATTATTACTCGTACGCGCTGACTGACAGGCATTCACAAAGATAACGCTCGGGAAAGCTGAACCTGCGCTAAGGGCGAAAAATTCCCGGGCACTGATCCAGCCATCGCTAAGCACCCAACCGGATTCTTCTGGATTTTTGAGGTCATATTCACAATGTCCGGCAAAATGAATTATATCGTAATCCCGCAGATTTTTGCGCACATAATTACTGTCAATATTCTGCGCCTTAAAATCCACGTTAATTCTCCCGTTTTTTATTAAAAAATTCTTAATCCGCAATCCTTCCTGATAAGCTGACTTTAAATCACCGGTAGGGTTAGCAAGGATTAACATCTTCGGCCTGAGGGGAATACTGCGATACGTAGGTTGAATTTCAGATGTTTTTGTATGTATGCTGCGCCCGAGATTAAACTTAAGGCAAAGAAAATCGGTTCCGTCAAAAAGAATCTCCCAGGGGATATCTATCAATCGCTCATCTAAAGAAAAGACCAGATTAGCCGATACCACGGATGATAAACGCGCCTTAATCTGACGGCTAAATAAAAGGTCATAAAGAAGCCGGGTATTCTTTGTTAATTCATCAACCGAGTATTTATCAATTAGTTTCTTTTGGTTTGCCTTATTTATAATTATGACTACTTCATTAACAAGGTACTCAATCCGTGAAAAATCTATCGGTACACTGCTTACAGTCTTTAAGGGAGAAACTTGTTCTTTTTGATTCAGGCTCATGTTTAGATGCTGATCCTGAACAGTAATTTCCAAAATCCAAGTTTTAGGTTGTTGCATATCTTTTTTAGGCCTAAAACAAAAACCGGCTTAATGCAATCTTAATACCCTGGCATTTTTTCAAGTGATTCCCGGTTTCTACTGCGTTACTTCGGGCTTCTTATTTAATCTCTATATCAATTACGCCAAACTTATTATTCTTATAATATATATCAATAGCATAATGCCCGATTCCGAGCCGATCAAAAACCCCGCTGCCTGATAGGGTCTCATAAGATTCAAGTTCACTGTCCCCCTTGATAAGCGCCAGGCGCAAATCAGCTAAAGGCTCGAAATTTGCCTTATTAACCAAGCTCAGGCTTATCCGAATCTTATCGTCGCCCTGCTTCTGAATTTGTATCGTAATTTTAATATCCTCGAATTCCTTGAGTAATTTTATTGATTCGGAAAATTCGCTTATCTGCCGGCTGCGCAAAACCGGCAATGGAACAATCTCATTATCAAGGATAACATCACCGGTAGTGTTTAATATTTGTAATGCCGTCTTCTTTAAGGCCAAGGCAATTTCAAGAATCTTAGGAACCGAACCCTCCTTAATTAAGCCTTTTATCTTTTGGATTAAAGGTTCCGGAACCTCATGTTGATCTTGAGGCCTCTGAAAAAATAAAGCAACTATCTCACAACAACGAGAACAAGTAACAAGGTGCTTTTGTATGTTTTCGGAATCATTGCCAGAAAGTTTACCTTCAGAAAAACACGCCAAAGCCCCTTCATCCGGGCAGTGCGAAGCGGGCTGGTTATGCTTTTCTCTATATTGCCCGTATATCATCTTTATTACCTCTTCAATTCTGGCCATACCCTATGATTTTACCCCTCATCTATAATAGACGCAACAAGCCTATAAATCTAACAAAAATCCTTTGCCCTTAAAACAATCCCTGAGCTTTTGAATAAGCCGTGATTTTCGCATATCCACTGCGCTACGCGAAACCCCTAAGGTTAGCTGTAAATCATCCAGGCCCATTCCCTGATAAATATGCATCTCCAAAAAATATTTATCCTGAACACCTAAAGTATCGATACATTCATAAAGATGCCCTAGTCTTTCCTGGTCAGTTAATACTTGATCCGGCGAGGTAGAGCGATTAGCAAGGATATCCTTTAACGAAAACCCCTTGCTTATAAAGTCCTCCTCTAGAGAAAAAGGTTTTATTTTTTTCTCTTTTCTAAGATAATCAAGGCAGAAATTTATCGTGATTATCCTTAGCCAACTGGCTAAACTGGCCTTGTTTTTACCCCTAAACTGGCGTAGCTTTTGAAAATTATCCTTGATTAACCCGAGAAAGATTTCTTGAAAAAGTTCTTCGACAACATCGGAGGAAAGGCTGATGCCTTTAATTTTGAGAATGCTATAAATGTAGTTATAAATAAGGCGAGAATATTTATCTACGAATTCATCCCAAACTGCCCTTTCCTGATTAAGGCACCTCTGGATAAATTCCTGCTCATCCATAGATAAATTATAGCGCGGAATTACGCGAATCAAACCTTTTTTCTCACTTTTTCTTAGGGACATCCTTTCACCCAAACAAGGGACATGCCTTGCGCTAAACATAAGGGTGTCCCCAAATGAAAAATAATCGCAAAATTTTTGTGAGAAATACCGAGGTTTTTCGTCTATTGTAGTAGGAGGTGATAAATATGCCAAGAACAGCAAGGGCTCTCTTAGAAAATGCCTGTTATCACATTATTAATCGCGGCAACCAAAAGCAGAGCATTTTTTTGGAAAAAATAGATTTTGAAAAATATTTAGAATTACTGAAGCATTATAAGAGAAAGTATAAATTTAAGTTATACGCCTATTGCCTAATGCCAAACCATATCCATTTAATTATCGAACTCAGAAAAACAAAAGATCTTGCTAAGATAATGCAAGGCATAACTCAGACTTACACTATCTGGTTCAATAAAAAATATATTAAAGTCGGCCGTTTATGGCAAAATAGATTTAAAAGCATGCTCATCCAAAGAGATAAATACCTTTTGGATTGCCTCAAATATATAGAGTTAAATCCCGTAAGAGCACAAATGGCCTCCTCGCCTACCAATTACCTTTGGAGTAGTTGGCAAGAACGAATGTTTACAAATAATAGCAGCTGTCTTTTGGACACACCTGAAATTATCAAATAGAAAAATAATTATGGATATTCTGAATCTTTCCTCGCTTATGCTGGAAAAATATAAACAACCTGATTAGTGATATTTAACAAGGGACACCCTTCCATACAGCTGAAAGGATGTCCCTTGTTTGACTCAAGGCATGTCCCTAAAATAGGGAGTAGGTGAGGATGAATGCGGCAAAAACAATTGAAACCATGGACATTAACTTAATAAGTATATTCAGGCTTGGGCCGGAGGTGTCTTTAAAAGGATCGCCTATAGTATCGCCTACTATCGCTGCTTTATGGGCAAAAGAACCCTTACCCCCGAAATTGCCTTCTTCGATAAATTTCTTGGCATTATCCCAGGCACCTCCGGAATTAGCCATCATAACCGCTAAAACAAATCCGGAAACAGTTGCCCCTGCCAAAAGCCCGACCACTGCCTCAACCCCAATTAGTATTCCGGTTAAAATCGGGGCAATGATTGCAGTCATCGAAGGTAAAATCATCTCTTTTTGTGCAGCACGAGTAGCAATACCTACGCAAAGGGCATAATCAGGCTTAGCTTTTCCTTCTATAAGGCCACTAATTTCTCTAAATTGCCTCCTTACTTCAGTGATAATTGAACACGCAGCTCTACCCACTGCTTTTATTGTCATTGAACTGAACAAAAACGGCAGCATTGCTCCGATAAATAAACCAACCAAAACATTAGGATTAAGCAAACTAAGATCTAACTCAACGCCTAAAAGGGTAATCTGTTGGCGATAAGCGGCAATTAGCGCCAAAGCGGTCAAGGCAGCTGAACCAATAGCAAACCCTTTACCGGTCGCAGCAGTAGTATTACCCAAAGAATCTAAAGCATCTGTTCTTTTGCGCACTTCCGGGCCAAGGCCAGCCATTTCTACAATACCGCCTGCATTATCAGCCACCGGCCCATAAGCATCACTAGCCAAGGTAATACCTAATGTAGACAACATGCCCACAGCAGAAATCCCTACGCCATAAAGCCCGCTATTGAAATTGCTGGCACCGCCGGACAGAAAAAAGCTCCCTAAAACCACTATACATACAACAAACACCGGAATAATCGTGGAAAACATTCCTATAGCTATTCCTCCGATGATTACGGTTGCCGGCCCCATCAGGGCTGCTTCGGCAATTGAGCGTGTAGGGTGAAAGTGGCTTGACGTAAAAAACTCAGTTGCAAAACCAATGATTAATCCGCCAATTAAGCCTAAAAGCACTGAAAGATAAATACCAAAATGCCCTCCGCCGAGAACAGAACGTATAACAAAATAAGAGGCTATTGCAACTAATGCCGAACTTATAAATATCCCCCTGCGTATTGCCGCTAACAAAACGCTTTGCTTAGCTTCCTGGCCGCTACGCACAAAAAATGTGCCTATAATTGACGCAAGAACGCCTACTGCAGCAATTATCATCGGCAATCCTACGCCTTTTACCCCTAAGCCTGCAGCTACGCCTAATGCAGAAGTCGCCACAATCGAACCAATATAAGATTCATAAAGGTCAGCCCCCATACCCGCAACATCACCAACATTATCACCCACATTATCGGCAATCACTGCAGGATTGCGGGGATCATCCTCTGGAATCCCTGCCTCAACCTTACCCACTAAATCAGCCCCCACATCCGCGGCCTTGGTAAAAATTCCTCCGCCAACACGGGCAAACAAAGCAACAAAACTTGCCCCCATAGCAGAACATAGTAATGTTGAAGTAATTGCAGTGATTCTGTCCATTCCCAGGGGTAAAGGATGTGCTGAATAATACCAGTCCAAAAGATAATACCAAACTGATAAATGCAATAACCCGCAGCCTACAACCACTAAACCCATAACCGCCCCGCTGGAAAAAGCCACCTGCAAGCCAGAATTCAAACTCTCCCTTGCCGCATTTGCTGTGCGGCTGGCAGAATTAGTAGCCACAGTCATCCCAATAAAACCAGCTAAACCGGAAAGAAAACCACCGGTTAAAAAGGCAAAAGGAACAAACATAACCAAATATCCGCGCATGGACAAAAGCATTAGAATTAAAAATATAATACTAAAAAATATCGCTACAATGCTGTTTTGCTTCTTAAGATATTCCTTTGCGCCGATCCTGACAGCCGAGGCAATCTCCTTCATTTTATCTGTACCTTCATCAAATTTTAATATCCGGATAACTAAATACCCGGCAAAACCAAATGCTAAAATTGCCCCCACAGGAACAGCCAATAAAAAATTAAACCCTGACACTGATGCTTCCTCCTTATTTTTAAGCCCTGTTGTTATAAAAGTGTGAATCCTCGGTATATTTTATAATGTCATTCATCGTCTTTACTGCCTTTGACGGATGCTGGCCAACCGCAGTTTCTGCTGAAAGCATTAAATAGTTAGTCCCGTCTAAAATCGCATTGGCAATATCAGTAACCTCAGCGCGCGTTGGACGAACATTCTCAACCATATTCTCCAGCATTTGAGTAGCGGTAACCACGAATTTTTTCTTTTGGTTGCATTTCTTTATGATTTGTTTCTGTATAATCGGTAACTGATATATCGGGAGGCTTACCCCCATGTCGCCGCGGGCAATAATTATGCCATCCGCAACATCGATAATCTGGTCAATATTTTTGATACCCCGGCGGTTTTCAATCTTAGCAATAATCTTGCAATCAGGCAGTTTTTCCTTAACTAAATTTCTGACAATAATAACGTCCTTGGCGCTGCAAACAAATGACTGGGCAATATAATCAACTTTATTCTCTATAGCAAATCGTAAATCCTGTTTATCCTTAGGGGTAATTCGGGAAAAGCTTAATTGAACCCCCGGCATATTTAAACCCTTATTCTCCTTCACCCAACCGCCAACAATTACCTCAAGCTTAAGACGCTTGGATTCTTTTGCCTTTACTTTTAATACAATATTGCCGTCATCAACAAAAACCAGCTGACCGCTTTTTATTGGATGCAAGGAACCATTATAATCAAGGGGGATGCTTTTATCATCCCCCTTAATATCCTCTTGGGTTAAATAAACTATCTGCCGCTTTCGAAGTTCTATTGGCCGGCCATTTTTTAATTTGCCAATACGAATACGATATCCCTCTAAGTCCTGTAATATACGAATGTGACGGCGGTAGTGTTGGTTAAGCAGGCGAACCTTTTTCAGGCGATTTAAATGTTCACCCCAATCCCCATGAGAAAAATTCAACCGAACTACATCCATCCCGGCAAGCATCATCTTTCGTATAACCGTCATGCTCTCGCTTGCAGGGCCGAGCGTGCAGATAATCTTAGTCTTAGGCATACTTATTTTTTCGTGCTTTTTTTCTTTTTTGCCTTTTTCTTCTTATGTGGCGCACAACATTTACACATCTTTTTCACCTCCTAGAAATTCTAACTCGAATAGATAATCCCAGTATCAAAAATTACTTCAGACCCTTAAGATACTTATAGTAGTCAGCATCGGTAGTTAATATTATCGTAGAGTTCTTATCAATTGTCTTCTCGTATGTCTCCAGCGTCTTTACGAATGAATAAAAATCAGGGTCCTGGCTATAGGCCTCGGCATAGATATTGATTGCCTCGGCATCAGCCTTACCCTTAATCCCCTGTGCCAGACGATAAGCCTGTGAGGTAATCAACTTCAATTCCTTACCTAGCTGACCGGCAATTTCCGCTGATTTGCCCTGGCCTTCTGACCGGTATTGTTCTGCTGCGCGCTTTCTCTCCGCAATCATCCGATCATAAACCTTTTCCCTGACATCGGTAACATAATTGGTACGTTTAACGCGCACATCAACAAGCTCAATCCCATACTGCGGCGCAAGATTTCTTGCCTTTGTTAAAATAAATTCCTCCAGTGCGCTACGCCCTACCTCGATCTTCTCCAATGCCTCTTCGGCAAGCGAAATATCTAATTCTATTTCTTTGATATCCAAGACGCGATTGGTATCCCTAATTGCCTCAACCAGCAAATGGCCGGTAATTACATCGCGGGTTGCAGAATTAATAATATCATCAAGCCGGGCATGCGCATTTGTCTCATTCCCTACTGACTGCAAAAATTTCAGCGCATCGGCAATTTTCCAACGTGCATAAGTATCAACCCAGATATACTTTTTATCTTTGGTGGGAATCTGATTTGGGTCTCCGTCCCAACCAAGAACCCTTTTTTCAAAATAATGTGCTTGCTGGATTAAGGGCTTCTTAAAGTGTAAACCTGCATTGGTGATTGAATCGCCAACCGGCTTACCAAATTGGGTAACTACTACCTGTTGTGTCTCATCCACAATAAATACCAAACCCCCCATAAAAGCAAGCATCACTAAAACAACCAACGCAACCGCAACGCGCAATATATTTTTTAATGGTCCTTTCATTATTCTACCCCCCCTTTCTCGCCAATCTTAAGTAAAGGGAGAATCGAAGACTGTTTTGGGTCAATAATATATTTTTCTTTTGCCTTTGGCAAAACATCTGCTAAGGTTTCCAAATACAGCCTCTTTCGCGTTATCTCAGGGGCTTTCTCATATTCGGCTAAAATCGCTGAGAATCTCTCTGCTTCACCCTTTGCCCGGTTTACCTTATCCAAGCTGTAGCCTTCGGCGTCACGAATTGTCTTTTCAGCCTCGCCCCTTGCCCTGGG
>JBDRHJ010000063.1:0-5420 GCA_043816835.1 Candidatus Omnitrophota bacterium | reverse complement strand
TCGCAACACCCCCGGCATTAGCTGCCTTTCCAAGGCCATATAAAATCTCTGCCTTCTGAAACACCAAAATACCCTCTGGCGTAGTTGGCATATTTGCTCCTTCGCCAATCGCAATACATCCATTTTTAACAAGTGTCTTTGCATCGCTCTCTGAAATCTCATTCTGGGTAGCGCTGGGAAAAGCAATATCACACTTTACATTCCAAGGTTTTTGGTTTTCAAAATACTTGCAGCCAAATTCCTTTTCACACTCCTTTAGGCGGCCTCGCCGCACATTCTTCAACTCAAACACAAAAGGCAATTCTTTTTCACCAATACCGTCTTCCTTATAAATAAAACCATTGGAATCCGATAAGGTTACCGCCTTTGCCCCCAACTGAATAAGTTTCTCTGCAGTGTACTGAGCAACATTACCAGAACCAGATATTACACAAACCTTATTCTTTATAGATTGCTTTTTTGTCTTTAGCATCTCCTCAACAAAATAGACGCAACCATAACCAGTGGCCTCCGGCCTAATTAAACTTCCGCCCCAATTAAGCCCTTTACCAGTTAAAACACCGGTAAACTCGTTGCGCAGCCTTTTATACTGACCAAACATATACCCAATTTCGCGCGCACCTACACCGATATCCCCGGCAGGCACATCCGTATCGGGACCGATATGCCTCTGCAGCTCGGTCATAAAGCTCTGGCAGAATTTCATTACTTCATTATCTGACTTTCCCTTGGGATCAAAATCAGAACCACCCTTACCACCGCCCATGGGCAGGGTAGTTAAACTGTTTTTAAATACCTGCTCAAAGGCTAAAAATTTAAGAATCCCCAAATTAACACTCGAGTGAAAACGAAGGCCGCCTTTATAAGGCCCGATAGCACTGTTCATTTCCACGCGGAATCCCCTATTTACCTGGACTTCCCCTTTATCATCAAGCCAAGGAACACGGAACATTAGCACCCTTTCCGGTTCGGTAATCCTTTCCAGAATTTTGGCTTCTTGATATTTGGGGTTCTTCTCGATGAACGGCATTACTGACTCTACGACTTCCCGTACAGCCTGATGAAATTCAGCCTCACCGATATTTTTTTTTAATCACTTTTACCATAAACTCTTCGATTTTATTTGACATTTTTCTCTCTCCTTCCACTATTCGCCTGAGCTAAGGGTTAAACATTATTAAGCAGGCGTAGATAAAATAAAAAGCGCCCCTGTAGCTTGCCTGCTACAAAAGACGCCCTTGTCTTAACTTATATTAATATATCACCGATTTAAATTTAGGTCAAGAAAATTATTCAAAATTTTAATCCAATGCCTTGGTCAAGATGATTGCCTCAGCTATCTCACGCATGGTTCTGCGCAAGTTCATTGCCTGTCTTTGAAGCTTTCTATATGCCTCTTCTTCGGATATGGCTTGTGATTTCATTAAAATCCCTTTTGCCCGCTCAACAATCTTACGTGTTTTAAGCTCTTCTTCAATCATCTTGGACTTAAGTATCAGCTGCGCATTCTCAATTGCCACTGCTGCCTGGTTGGCAAGCGCGGTTAAAATATCTGTTTCTTCTTTGCTGAATTTATGTTTAACCGAGGTATAACTATTCAGGACCCCGATTACCCTGCCCTTTACGCAAAGGGGAACTGAAAGCAAAGAACAAAGTTTCTCTTTCCTGGCAATATCCCGGTTAATATACCGCTCATCCTGCCTTACATCAAGAACCGCAACCGGTTGATTTTCTGCTGCCACCCACCCGGCAATGCCCTGCCCTAATTTTATATTTGATTTCCGGTTATAGGCCTCGCTTACGCTTTGCGTGGCGCGGATAACCAATTCATTTTTTTCCTCGTTAAGCAAAAGGAGTGAGCAAATCTTGGAATTCATTACCTCGGCAGTTACCATAACAATCAGCTTAAGTATGTCCTCCAGATACAGATTCGAGGCAATTGTTTGGCTAACCTTGGAAAGTGCCTCGATTTTCTTCTTATAGGAATTCGATTTGGTCTGCTTTTTTTTCGCCATAATCTTGATATAGAATGATTTTCAAATTACACGCGATTATATATATTCAATTGTACTCGGCGGTTTAGGGGTAATATCATAAACAACCTTTACTACTTCAGGGATCTCCTTAATAATCCTGTCCCTTATCCTTTCTAAAATAGGCCAGGGAATCCTGGTAACCGATGCGGTCATTGCATCCTTACTCTCTACTGACCGGATTGCGATAATATTGCCGAAAGCCCTCTTTCCATTTTTTATCCCTGTGGCCCGGTCATTTAATAAAACTGCAAATGCCTGAAACGGCTTTAATCCCTCAACCTCCTCTTCAACTATTTCAACCGCCCTTTTTAAGATTTTAACCTTTTTAGGGGTTACCTCACCCACTATTCGCGTAGCCAGCCCCGGCCCGGGGAACGGCATCTGCTTGTAAACCTTAGGGGAAAATCCCAGCTTCTTTGCTACGTCCCTTACCTGGTATTTAAAAATTTCCCGCAGGGGTTCAACAACCTTAAAACCAAACTGCTTTTTAGGATCAATACCGATTTGCTTTAAGATATTATGCTGCGTCTTAATCCTGCCCTTTGTTTCTATAATATCGGCCGCGATTGTCCCCTGAATCAAAGATTCAACCCTGTTCTGCTTAACCGCCTTGCCTAAACTCTTGTAAAAGAGGTTACGAAAGGCCTTGCGTTTCTCTTCGGGGTCATCTTTACCCTTAAGCGCCCTGAAAAAATCCTTTTCTACTTTTAGGGTTTTTACGTTTATGCCAAAGGGCTTAAGCTCTGTTCTTACCCTTTTTTCATCGCTTGTGCGCATAAGGCCGTCATCAATAAAAAGTATAACCGCTTTTTTACCTAATGCCTTATGGGATAATAATGCGCAAACCATGCTGTCAACCCCGCCGGAAGTAGCTACCAATGCCCCTTTGCTTCCTACATCTTTCTTTATTTCTTCTAACTTATCCTTAATAAAGCTGGTTACCTCAAAACGCATCTTCTTCCTCCTTAATGAGCAGATAACTTATGAAATCCCGAACTTTCGGGATTTCATAAGTTATAGGCCGAAAGCCGTCTGCGAATTAATCCCGATAGCTGCAAGAAAATTTAGAATAAATTTTCGCAGCGTTCTGCTATTGGGATAATGACTTAGCCTTATTATCATTCGCTAAGTCATGGCCTCATTTACCCATTTATTATAACAAGCCCCAACTATCTGTCAATGGATTAGACCCGGCTCCTTTATTGTTTATCCCTAACTTGTTTTTAAACAAGGGGATTGCCCCTCTTGTTTGCGCAACCAAACCATTAAAATCGCAATTGCCGCCGGTGTAATCCCGGAAATCCTGCTTGCCTGGCCAAGGGTCAAGGGCTGAAATTCCCCCAGCTTTTGCTTAATCTCGTTAGAAATACCGGGTATTGTTTTGTAATCCAGGGCAAGCGGTATTTTTACCTTCTCTAAATTCCTGAAGCTGCGCACTTGAGAAATTTGCCTTTGAATAAACCCGGAATACTTTACTTCGGTTTCAATTACGTGCAATACATCCGATGAAGCATCAAAGGGAAACTGCTTTTTTAATTGTTCAATTTTTACCCCCGGGCGTTTAAGTAATTGATAAAGGCTAATCCTTCTGTTGTTATTAACTATCATTTTTTCTTTAAGATAATTCAAGCCTATTTGAATCAATTCCTGCTTGTTTAATGTTTGTTGATACTCTTTTCCGCTTACTAATCCTGCATCAAAGCCAAATTTCCTTAAGCGTAAATCAGCATTGTCTTCCCGGATAATTAAACGATACTCCACCCGTGAGGTAAACATCCGGTAAGGCTCGTTTGTGCCTTTAGTTACCAAATCATCAATAAGTACACCGATATAACTTGTGCTCCTATTTAAGATCAGTGCCGGCTCACCCTTTACCCTTGCTGCCGCATTTATCCCGGCAACTATCCCTTGGGCTGCAGCCTCCTCATAACCGGTTGTACCGTTAATCTGCCCGGCTAAAAATAGATTCCTGATTTTTTTTGTTTCAAGGGAGGGGGAAAGTTGAGTGGGGGGTGAAAAATCATACTCAATACCATAACCGGGCTTACTTATCCGGGCATTTTCAAGCCCGGGGATAGTGGTTAAGATTTCCTCCTGAACCTCCCGCGGCAGAAAAGTAAAAAGCCCGTTAGCATAATACTCATCCGTATCCAACCCCTCTGGCTCCATAAAGAGCTGGTGCCTTTGTTTTTCAGGAAAGCGCGTTACCTTCTCTTCAATTGAAGGGCAATAACGCGGGTTTACCCCTTGGCTAATCATGTGGAATAATTCTTTATCCCCTAAAGCGTCCTGTACAACTTGATGGGTTCTTTGATTAGTATAGGTAAGATAACACGGCAAATGCTTAAGGGAATTTCTCACTCCGGAAAAGGAAAAAGGCTTAAAATCCAAATCACCCGGCTGCGGCTCCATCCGGGAAAAATCAATAGTTGCACCATCCAGGCGGGGCGGCGTACAGGTTTTAAGGCGCCTAAGTTCCAAGCCGTTATTTTTAAGGCTGGAAGACAGGCTAATGCTTGCCGGCTCATCTCTCCTGCCCCCTTGGTATTCTTCTAATCCAATATGAATTTTACCCCTTAAAAATGTTCCGGTAGTAATCACCACGCATTTTGAAAAAATGGGCTCCCCTTTAACCTCAACCCCTAAAACCTGGCTATCCTTTACAATCAAACCCAGCGCCTCTTTTTCTATGATTGAAATGTTATTCTCCGCCGCAACGGTTTCTTCCATATGTTTTTGGTATATGCTGCGGTCGATTTGAGCGCGGCTGGAATGAACAGCTGCCCCCTTGGATGCATTAAGAAGGCGAAACTGAATTGCACAAGCATCCGCGGACTTTGCCATTTGGCCGCCCAGGGCATCAACCTCTTTTACCAGCTGCCCCTTGCCTACGCCGCCAATTGCCGGATTACAAGACATAAGGCCAATGGTATTCCTGCTTAAGGTCACCAAAGCTGTTTTAACACCTATCCGGCCTGCTGCTAAGGCCGCCTCAATCCCGGCATGGCCTGCGCCAATAACAATAACATCAAATTTATTCATTGCGCCCTTTAAATATATTTACCCCGTTAGAGAAAGCCACCGATTTTCCTGCCTGTCGGTAGACAAGAATCGGTGGTCATTATCCCTTAAAGCCGACGGTGGTTTAAAGCCACCTTCGGAGCAAACCGTTAGCCTCGTTAGAAATAAAATTTCTAATGGGGCTAACGGGGTTTACTCTGCCGGCTTAAGCCTTTCTACGCTGATCTTTAAGGCTATATTCTCACCCTGAGAGTTAATTTCATAATCAATACCAACCACATCGCCAACCTCAATATCTGCGAATGTATCGATGTTTTCATATTTGGTATCGGGAGCTACCGCAATCGTAATTTCCTTTTGGGC
>JBDRHJ010000062.1:0-7041 GCA_043816835.1 Candidatus Omnitrophota bacterium | reverse complement strand
TTGCATTAAATCACTTACCTCTTCGGTTAATGTTGCGCCCTTGTCTTGCCTAAGTTCTTGCTTAGGCTTAACAGGGATTACCTTATCCTGCTTAGTCACGGAATAATCATCAACCCCTTGTTTTTGCACGACGGTTAACCGAGATAGAAATAACAATACCCCTAATAGAATAACCGTAATACCGGCTAAAATTAAAATTTTTTTATCTTTCATTTTTCTATTTCTTAATATCCGCTCTCATTTCTAATTTAAACGGCCGCTGCGCAGCGGTAATCAAATTATGTTCCCAGCCAATCAACGGCTTATCGGTTTCCTTAATTATAGTCGCAGTTACAAAAATTAGCAAGTCTGTTTGTTCATTGGGGTCTTCTGCGCTGCTAACTTCCTTTCGCCTAAAAAGAAGCCCAAGCAAAGGAATATCGCCAAGTATGGGGACCTTTTTGGTTATGATAAGCGTTTTATCCTTTATCAGCCCCCCGATAACTACGGTTTGCCCGTCTTTAATCTGAACTTCGGTTTCCGCAACCCGGGTAGTGGTAATCGGCCTTTGCTTATTGGCATCTTCATCGGTTATCCAGTCAAAAATACTGCTCACCTCGGGCTTAAGCTTTAATCTTATCCGGTTATCCGGGCTAACCTGAGGGGTAACCGTAAGATTTACCCCTACCATTTCCTTTTCCTCCTCCCAACCGGTAATCTCCCACCTCCCCGTATTTTCGTTTCGTTCATAAGTGGCAATCGGAATCGCTTTACCCACATTTATTGTTGCCTTTTGATTATTTAAGGTGACAATGCGCGGATTGGCAATTAGTTTTGTATCCGAACGACTTCTCAAAAAATCAAATGTCAGTTGAAGCGCGGTAAAATCAAGTGTTCCAAAGGTAAAATCCGCTTTAGCAGTATAAGGAAAGCTATAAGGTCGGGTCGAGGAAAAATTAGCATCGGTAGTGGCTGCTGGCGGAAATACATTCTTCGTCCAGCCCTCATCCCCGCCTGGCTGAAAAGGCAAGGTCGTCTTCCTTGCCGCTCCTGTAGCAGTAATCGTCGTACTCCAATCTATGCCCAGCTTTTCTGTATTGGTTAAAGAGGTCTCAATAAGTTTTGCCTCAATTAATATTTGCGGGGTGGTACTATCTAAATCAGAAAGCATTGACTGGATCCGGTTAACCACCCTTGGCATATCAGTTACAATTATTGAATTAGAACGCACATCTGCTTCAATCGTACCGTCAGAACTTAAGCTATTCTTTAGTGTTTGTTTTAGTTCTGTCGCGTCGGCATTTTTCAGACGAAAGAGCTTAGTCATCTTTCCCTCGCGCTCAGCCTCTTCGGGCGTAGTTATCTTATAAACATTGTCCTTTTTGGTATAAGCAAATCCGTTGACAGTAATAATTGAATCCAGGGCCTGCTGAACAGTTACCTCGGCTAATTGAACCGTAGCCAGCCCGCTTACTGATTCTGAAAAAACAATATTCAGATTATATTGCTTGGCCAACTGCCTTAAAATATCCTTTATATCCACATCGCGGAATTCCAAAAAATCAACAATCTGGCTGTCATTGTCCTGGGCATAACTAAGCCCGGCAGAACAAAATACAAAAACAATTAAGATTATCGAAGCAATCAACATTTTTTTCATCTTGCACCCCTGATTTTCAATATTTTCTTCTTAAAAACTATCTTTAATATAATGCCGGCCGAAGCAATTGCCTCATTAAAAATTATTCTCTTACTGCTCTTGGGGCATTACCAAATAAAAACTCTGCTGCCCTTTTTTTAATAATACCTTATCCCGCTCAATACTAAGAACCTCATATCCTGCGACAATATCACCGATTTCGGTAATCTCATTATTTATAAAAGCAAAACTGTTTTTGTTTTTTCCCAATGATATGCCCTTAAGCACCAGGGCGCTGGCCTGATAATCCGCATTTTTATCATCCGACTCAACATACCGGAAAGGATCCCTTCCCCAGGCTAATGATTCTGCGCGCTCCTTCTGTAAATTGATTGTTTTCTTGTCAGCTGAATAAGCTGCCTTAACAGAAACAGATGGTGCAACTGTTTCCCCTTGAATCTGGGGGCTTTTCTTGGTTCTTTTTCCGGCGGCCCTTTTTAGGTTATTAAACACTAACGCGATCAGGATTACCGCCAGAACCGCAATAATCACAAATTTCTTATTCAGGTCATTCATCCTATACCCTGATTCAACCTTCACCCCTCGTCCGGGGGATTTTGCTATATTTCCAATACCATATATGCACTTAAAAGCAAGGTAACGAAAAGTTCATTATCCTTGGAGGATCCGGCACCAACAAAAACCCCCTGCTTTTTCTCAATAGATATATCCTCCACAGTAAGAATAATCTGCAGTTCGGTTAATGCCTTCAGATAATCACCCACTACATCATAAGGGGATAATATTTCAATTTCAATATAAACCTTGTTAACGCCCTTGATTAATTTATCATCGGAATAGTCTATATCTTCGCGCGGTTTAATCGAGACTGTACTAATATTAAGCTCATTGGTTTTGCGCGCCAGCTGTTGAATAATGCGGGGTATCTGCTCCTGGCTTGCCGCCTTATCCTTTAACTCCTGAATTTTCATCTCAATAATTTCTATTTCCTTTTTAGGATCAGGGTGGGATCTGATTAAATTTTCGTATTTCTCTATTGTCTGGGTTTGCGAAACCAGCCTCATCTTTAGCTTTTTTGAATAGCCGGATATCGGAAGCCCGGCAAAAAAGTATAAAAGAATTAAAACTAATCCGAAAATTAAATAAGTAATCAGTACCCGTATTGTCCGGTTATCTGGAATTTTAAACATTTTAATCAGTCCCGACGATACGTCGGGGCGAATTCACCCCTTGACATCGATGATGTCAAGGGTGCCTTGATTTAATAACTTAACCGGCAGACTATTACAAAGCTTGCCCGCGGTACAGCCGAATACATATCTTTTTGTGTTGATACCAGCTGAACGCGGCTAAAAAAAGGCGATTCATCCAATGCCAGGAGATATTGCGATAAGGCCAAATCAACGGTTGTGTATTTGGCAAAAATTTCGCCTGCCAGGCGGATCTCTAAAGGGTATTGCTTCTTAACTGTAGTTATCTTGTTTAGAATAACTTCCGGCGGGGTAATAATGCTTAATTCCTTGAAAATCCCCCACCAAAGCGGCTGCCTGCCTACTGCATCCTCTAAAAGGTTTTTCCTCTGGGAAATCATTGATTTTAAACTCAAAAATTCATTGACCGTATTTATAGACGGGCCTAATTTATCCAGATTTCCCTCAGCTTGAGCAACCAGTGCTTTATAACGGAATGCACCCGCAAAAATAGAGGCATAAAATAAAATCCCCAAGCCCAAAATCATCGGAAAGAAAATCTTAGCAAGCGTCATCATGTAATTTGCCTTTTGCTCTATTCTTTCCTTAAGCGGCAGGAGGTTTATCTTTCCGCCGTTTCGCAAACAAACACCGAATGCTGCGCTTAAATGAGGAGCAGCCTGCTCCATTACCATCTCCTGTTTAAACACGCCCATATCTGCCCACCCCTTTGCTGCCTTAAGCGTGTTTAGCCGTTCAACCTTGCCCACCCCTCTTAAGCTGCCAAGTAAGAATTTATCGATATTCTTAAGGCGGCAAGTCCCCCCGGTTAGATACAGCTTGTCAATTCTCGGCACACGAAAAGTATGAGTATAATAATTAAAGGTGCGGACAATTTCAGTTACCAGGCGCTCTAAGGCAGGCCTGATTAATGTTGAAACCTGATTACCGAGCAACATCCCGGAATCAGTAAAATACTCTGTCCTGGCTTCTTCTTCCAAAGGAATCCCGCATTGCCACTTAATCTTCTCCGCCTCTTCGACACTCAGGTTTATTGTCCCGGTAGGAATCGTAATATCTTTGGTTAATGCCTTGGTAATTTGTTCTCCCCCTACGGGTATGTCGCGGGAAAACTGCAGCATATCCCCTTTATAAAAATTAAGCAAAGAGGAATTAGCCCCTAAATCCAATATAGTGACACTCTGATCAGGTTTGGCATCAACGCAAAAGGGTATAAGATTTGTCATTGCATCAGGAATCGCATTTACCGCAATCGGCCTGATATTCAGCTCTTTTAAAAAGGCTATGCTCTCGGTGATTATAAGGTTATCTGCGGCAATACAAGTAACCTGCAGTAACATAACGCCCTTTTCATCCTTGATCTGTCCGGTGACAAAATAATCAAAGGATATATGCTCCAAGTCTACCTGAAACGGCAGGCGCTTTTTTAATTCAATGCTCACTGCCCCTTTGAGGTCCTTTTTCGAAAGAAAAGGCACCGCAAGCGAGAATATAAAAACACCCCTGCCTGAAATAGCCAAACGGCATAATTTGGTTTTTATGCGGGTATCACTAACAAACTCCTTTATCAATTGCTGTGCTAATTTTTTTTTGCCCTCCGGGTTATCCCTGACTTCTAAAGGGATAACGCGGGTAAGGCAATTGGTAATAGTATAGCCCTTATTCACTTTTTGCAACTGGGCGATTTTTATATAACTTGTGCCGATGTCTAAACCGATAATATTGCGCGTAGAAGCAAAAAGTGTTTTTATAACGGAAAAAGCATTGCCTGGTGAGAATTTAAATTTTGGCTTTGATTTAAGAGGGCCTTTTTTACCTTCGCTAGAATCCTGTTCCGGTAAAATGGCTTTAGATGTTTTTTGTGGGATATCCATCTTTTGTGTCTAATTCTATTATTTTTAATATCTTATGTCAAGATAAATCCGAATCCGAAACTTTACTTCTTAACAACCCTAAACTTACATTATAAGCAATGCTTGTTTTGTCAATGGTTCGATCTTACTCAGCGTCAATTTAGGAAAAAACAAATTAATTCTTTATTTCCAAAAGATTAAACCAAAATTAGAAACCTAGCGCGATGCCCTTATTTTAATTATCTTCAGTTCATCCTTTATCTCTGCCTGATTCTTGAGAACCTGGTCCAGCTTCTTTAGAATCTCTTTATTGCCCCCTTTTTCAAGTAAAGATAATACCCGGGCCAAATCTTCTTCTATCAGGGTTAAATCTTCGCATTCAACCATTGCTTCATCCTCATCCTCATACTCATAATTTTTTTGTGCAAGTATCGAGTTAAAACTCAAAGCCAAGCCAATAAAGATTACAATGCTTATAATAATCATTAACTTCTTATTAGGCATACCACTCCCCCTTTTTTCTATTGTAAGATTACTATATTTATTGCTAAATTGTTATATTGATAATTTTTTATAGGAAATTTTACAAAAAGTTATATCTTTGATTCTAAATATTTCCATCCCAGCAATTTAACAGTTTAGCAATTTAACAATTTAACAGTTTAACTTAACACTTTAACAATATAACAATATAACAATATAACAATATAACAATTTATCTACTGTTCCTGCCAAGTAAATAACGAAGGCGCAAAAATAAAACCACTGGAAGAAACCCGATTTGTGCGGTATCTTATATCAATTTCGCCATCCAGGGTTATTCGATCGCCGTAAACCAAGGTTCCGGTAAGGTAATTTAGATTCACATGTCCGAGCTCAGAATAAATAAGCCCGGAGAATTGACGCCTATCCCTGCGTTTTTTTTCTTGTGGACCGGTTGGTAAATCAAGAGAAATAATATCCCCGTTTTTTGTAGCTAAAACAGGGTATCTTATGCCGATTCCGGTAAATTTCATCTGAATGCCGTTAGCCCCTTTTATAACTATGTCGCCTTCGCTGACAAGGTAAGTATTAGTAAAAATAATATCTGGGCCACTGTTTAGGTCAATAAGCGTATCGGCAGTTGTTCCGCCGGCGATTTCCCCGCCAATATACCAGAGATCTTCATTGCTGTGGGATTGATAAAAACGCTTAATTAACCTAATCGGCGTGTCATTCCCCCAAGAAGGCACATCCGGTTCAACCTGCGCCCTTCTTCCACCCTGATCTACCCCGACAATTACCGTCCAGTTAGTGTCATCCTGCCACCAATCAGCAACATTAGTTCTTCTTATTGCTACCGCATTTATATCCGCAGCATCAAAAAAACCAGCTTGGTTAACGCGCAGATATTGGCCGCTGATCTGAGGATTGGCAACTGCCTCTATTGTACGGCTGGAAGGGCTTGGCCATTGATTAGTGGCGCTATCATAGAAATCCTGCATATTAATCACAGGAAAAGTAGTAGTAAAGCCCCTTTCCCCGTCTGATAAAGGAAGAACAGGGGGAGGCTGCGGATCATAATCCTGGGCTAATTCATCATAAGTGCCGTCACCGTCTCCTTCATAATGCCCGGCATCAATATCACCGTCAATATCAATATCGTGATCCCGTATTGCCGGCCACCAATTTAAAAGGCCTTTCTCCGACTGGCCGGCATCTGCAGTCTGAGTCATAATTGCCTTGGTCAAACTGCCTAACATAACAACCATTTTTATTTTGCGCATTGTCCGGTAACCTGCCTGCGCAGGTACAAATCCGGTTGAGATAATTACCGCATCCGCATCAGCTATGGGACAATCACCTTCCCCCGGGGTACAACAAGTAACCTCATATTCGCCTGAAGAAAGCGTATGCACTGTATTGTCTGTGCGCCATCCTGCTCCTTGTGTCCATAATTGATTTAACGCCCATTGCGTGCCTGCCTCAGCTAAATAAAGCGCCTTTTCTGATTCAAGCTGGCGCGAACTTGCCTCAAAGTCAGTAGATTGCAATACCGCTAAACTCCAGCCAAGAACCCCCAGAAGCATTATCGCAAAAATAACAATGATTAAACTTACCCCCTTTGCGCCCTGCGCCCTGCGCCTTGCGCTCTGCGCCTTGCGCTCTGCGCCCTGCGCTCTGCGCCTTGCGCTCTGCGCTTTGCGCTTTGTGCTCTGTGCTCTGTGCTCTGCGCTCTGTGCTTTGTACTCTGTGTTCTGCACTCTGCGTTGCGTGTTAAATGGAAAATTAATTTTATTAGTCTTCTCGCTCTTCATTATTAAATCTGCCTGCTTCATGCTAATAGCGCACAACGCAT
>JBDRHJ010000061.1:0-4123 GCA_043816835.1 Candidatus Omnitrophota bacterium | reverse complement strand
CAGCCTTTAAGGTTTGTGGTTGTGGGGGATAAGAATATTTGCGCAAAAATTTTCCCTTATCTTAGATGGGCAAGCTATATTACGCCTTACGGAATACCCCCCGCAGGCAAGGGGCCGGCTGCCTATATTGTGGTTTTAGCTAAGAAGGAATCTAAATACGCTGCTTATGATCTAGGGGCAGCAGTTGAAAATATCCTCTTAACTGCCTGGGGGCAGGATATTGGCAGCTGCTGGATGCAGGCAATTGACCGCAAGTCAATAAAAAGGATTCTTGATATTCCCAAAGGCTTGAGGCTGGATTCAATTATTGCCCTGGGTTATTGCGATGAATCCCCGGTTGTCGAGGCATTTAAAGGATCGGTTAAGTACTGGAAGGATAAAAAAGGCACCCTGCATGTACCTAAAAGAAGTATAAACCAAATATTAGATATAGGATAATTCGTCCCGCCCCTTTGTATTATTCTTTAGATGAACGCAAGGGATAAATTTGTAGCAGTTTAAATATTGCAAAGGGGCGGGACTCATTATGGAGGTAGATATGAAATCTTGCAGTAAGCATTTGTGGTTTAATACCGCAAACAAACAAGAGTTTATTAATATTACACCTCAGGTTAACGAGTTGTTGCGGGAAAGTAAGATAAAAGAAGGGATATGCCTGGTTAATGCAATGCATATAACCTCAAGCGTGTTTATCAATGACGACGAGGAAGGGCTGCACGCTGATTTTTCTGCCTGGCTTGGCGATTTAGCCCCCAACACAAAGAAAAAATATAAACACAATTTAACCGGCGAAGATAATGCCCATGCGCATTTAAAGCGGACAATTATGGGGCGTGAGGTAGTAGTGGCAATAACTCAGGGGCAATTTGATTTTGGGCCGTGGGAGCAGATTTTCTACGGGGAATTCGACGGTCAGCGCAAGAAGCGCGTATTGGTTAAGATTATCGGTGAATAATGTTTAACAATTCCGATTGCTTTGATTTTGAGAAGGAAACTGAATTGCCGGATAAAGGCTCGTCTCCTAGAAAGCCCTGCCCTAATTGCGCTAAGCCGATTCCGGGCGATGCTTTGTTTTGTCTTTATTGCGGCGAACCGGTTTCCCCTGCCGGGAAGAATAAGTGGGTAATCCTGGTGGTTGTTTTTTCTTTAATTGCATTCCTTTGTTTAATTTTTCTATCGCGATGAATAAAATTCATACAATCAACTTCGATGTTGATATTATTGATTATTTAGCTGACTTTATTCTTAAGGGGCATGCCTCGGAAGGGAGAGATTTTTCTTCGTTTGCAGTTGTCTTTCCGGGCAAACGGCCGCAGTTTTATTTCAGAAAATCCCTGGCTGCCCGGATAAAAAAGGTATTTATCCCCCCGCGGATTTTTTCGATTGAGGGATTCATTCAATACCTGGTTAAGCAGAATATAGGCCCCCAGGATACTTCAGGCAGCTGCCAGCCGGTTAGCCTGATTGATGCCTGTTTTCTGATTCACGAGATTGTCCAGAATTTAAACCTGACCTATCTTGATTGGCAAAAGCAGCTACGGTTTGAGCATTTCTTTCTCTGGGCAAAGAAAATTTTGCAATTTTTGGAGGAGATGGATAAAGAGCTGGTTTCCGAAAGCCAGCTATTGAATCTACAAGATAATGCCCAGGTGGGCCTGCCCCTGCCGGATTATATCAATCATCTACTGGAAAATATCAATCGAATCCATACGGAATTCCATAATTCCCTCAAAAAACGCCGCCTTACTACCGCAGGGTTTAATTATTATCAAGCCGCGCACTCAATAGACAATCATTGCCCGGAAGAATTCAAGAAAATTTATTTTGCCGGATTCTTCGCGCTTAATGCCTGCGAGAAAAAAATAATCAAATCCCTTTTTGATAAGGATTTAGCAGTTCTTTTCTGGCAGAGGGATGAAGCTGACTGGTCGATATTCCGGGAGCTTGAGGAATTTTTTGCCCTTAGGCCGCAGGCATCCGAATCAGGCTGCGGCCCGGTAAAAAAAAGCCGCGTTGCTAATTTCCCCAAAATACAGATTTACGAAGGCTTTGATACCCATTCCCAAATACAAGGGGTAAGGGATGTGCTGGAGGGGATTAAGGATTTAAGGGATACCTGCGTGGTCCTGCCTCAGGCAGATGCTTTAATGCCGCTGCTTTATCATGCCCTGCCTTTGGGCCTTACTGACTACAATATTTCTTTGGGATATCCCTTAAAGAGCACGCCAATCTATGCCTTAATTGACATGGTTATAGAGTCTCAGGGGAGAAAAAGGCAGGATACGAGCTTCTACACAAAGGATTATCTAAAAATCATAATGCATCCTTATATAAAAAATATCGGCGGGGAGATAGTTCGGCCTGATCTAACGCGCATCTTAATCCATAAAATCGAAGAAGCGCTCCTGGGGATAGATAGGCAAATCGGTTTAAGTAAAAAGCCGTTTATCAAGCTGGATGAAATCGAGGAGAATCCGCTTATTTTTCAGATTGCCGCAAAAGTAGTTTGCGATTCGGGAATTGCCCAAATTGAGCCGGCGGCATTAAGAAAACAGCTAAAGTCTATTCATCAGGAATTCTTTTCTTTGTTTGACGATTGTCTGACCTTTGCTGATTTTGTAAAAGCGATACAAGGGATGCTTTATTTTATCCTGGAGAAATCGCAGGTTTTTTCCGATGTCTTTTCCGGTGAAGCCTTCAGCCGCTTTTTGGAAATATTAGAATCCTTAAGCCAGTCGCTTTTTAAGGAAGAACCAATTAAGGATATGCCTGCGTTTTTTGAGCTGTTTCGTGCGAGCATTTCTTTAGAGAAGATTCCCTTTACCGGTACACCGGTTTCGGGGCTGCAGATTTTAGGGCTGCTTGAGACAAGGAATCTTAAGTTTCGCAACCTGGTTGTTTTAGACTTGAATGAAGGGGTTTTGCCCAAAACCGATAAAGGCGGCTCGCTTATCCCCGAAGGGGTATTTCCGATGTTAGGCCTGCCGCATTATCATAAAAAAGAACAGATTATGCGTTATCATTTTCGCAGGCTTATCGGTTCGGCAAAGAATGTGTTTCTCTTTTATCAGGGTTGTTCGCGCAATAACGAATCCCGCTCGCGATTTATCGAAGAGATAATCTGGCAGCAGGAAAAAAAAGACAAGCGTTTATACGAACAAAAGAAAATCCGGCATATTGAATTTAAGGTAGTGCCGGCTAAGGAATCCTTTGCATTAAAGAAAACCCCCAAGGTACAAAAGGCCCTTCAGGCAATGACGTTTTCGCCTACGGCGCTGGATACCTATTTAAACTGCCCGGCCCGGTTCTATTTTCGCTATTGCTTAGGGCTTAAGGAAAAAGAAGAGATTTCCGAAGAATTCGAAGCATCCCAGATCGGTAATTTTTTGCACGAGCTTTTGCGGGATTTTTATTCCCGGTTTTTAAATAAGCCGCTTGAGTTAAATCAAGAGGCGCATGATTATTTATTAAGGCTCAAGGAAAAAAAATTAAACGAATTTTTCACCGATAATAGCGCAGAGCTGTTTTTGCTAAGCAAGGTAATCGATTACCGGCTTGATAATTTCTTCCGGCAGGAAGCAAAGAAAAATAAAAATACAAAAATACTTTATTTGGAGCAGTCATTGCCGGAATCTAAGTCCCGGATACGGATGGACACCCAAAGCGGCCCGGCATATTTAAAGGGCAAAATTGACCGCGTGGATGAGCGCATTTTAGATGGTAAAAAAGGCATTGTGATTGTAGATTATAAGACCGGCAAGTATAGCCTGCCAAAAAAAAACATAACCCGGGATTGCCTTGGCAGCCGCCGGGAAATAAAAAAGGCAATTGGCTCATTGCAGCTGCCGCTTTATATATATCTTTTTTCCGAATCCAGGAAAATCTCTTCCCTAGGCATCCAGGCAAGTTTTTATTCCCTGCGCGAGGCAAAAGAGGACTTTTTGTTTGATAAAAATAATCCCTATAAATTGCTTGAGATTTATCTGGACGGGGCAAGGAGGATTCTTTGTGAAATACTTTCTCCGGATGTTGAGTTTTCACGCGATGACAGCAATGAGCACTATTGTGGCTGGTGCCCTTTTGCTGCATTATGCAAGAGATAGCTTATTTTAAGATAAGCCAA
>JBDRHJ010000060.1:0-3023 GCA_043816835.1 Candidatus Omnitrophota bacterium | reverse complement strand
AACCTTTTGCTATAATTCAAAAGTGAAGCTAAAAAAGTTTATAAAAACATCCAGGCGTTTCCTGGGATGGTTGCTTTTGCAGGGCAGTTCTTTGACAGTCAGGTTTTTGCCTTTGCCGTGCCTTTATATATTTGCCAAGGTTTTGGCGAATATCGGATTTCTGGTTGCGGTTAAACAAAGAAGGATTGCATTGAAAAGCCTATCAATTGCTTTTGGCCAGGATAAATCTCCTTCGGAATTAAGGAAGATTGCTAAAGACTGTTTTGGTTTCTTGGTAAGGGCTGTGGTTGAGATGTTTTTTTTCATGCAGAGGCCGCAGCTACTAAAAGATAAGGTATTTTTAGATAACAAGCATATTCTGGATAAAGCCCTTTCTAAGGCAAAAGGGGTAGTTTTAGTAAGCGGGCACTTTGGGAATTTCCCTATAGGCCTATTAAGATTAGGGCTTGAAGGTTATTCAGTGGGCGGGATAATGCGCCCAATGCGCGATGAGCGCGTAGAAAGGCTGTTTACTAAATTAAGAAATAAATTGGGAATAAAGACGATATATTCCCGGCCGCCTAAAGCGTGCGTAGATGCAACAATTAAGGCTTTAAAAAATAATGAGATAATTTGTATTCAACTGGACCAGAATTTCGGTACAGGCGGTGTTTTTGTTGATTTCTTTGGGCAAAGGGCAGCTACAGCTATCGGTCCGGTAGTATTTGCCTTACGCACAAACGCAGTAATTGTGCCGGCTTTTATTATCAGACAAAAGGATAATACACATCGGGTTATCTTTGAGCCGGAATTTAGTTTGGAGCAGGATAATGATTTTAATCAGAGGGTCTTAATTAATACACAAAGGCTCACTAATATTATTGAATCTTATATTAGGCGTTATCCTGACCATTGGGGTTGGATTCATCGCCGGTGGAAGACCAGGCCAAAGCCGCAAGCTAATAACCGGTAAGGATATTTGTATTGGGTTGAATTTAGGTAATTAAAAGGGAGGTGAAAGATGGTTGAAGATGTAAAGCAGGAAGAGGAAAAGGTAGAAGGGAAAAAGACAGTTGCTACGCTCCTCAAGGTAATCTTAGGCCTAGTGTTTCTCGTATTGGGTATTTTGGCAATAATTACCTGGCGGGCAGATCTTCTGGCTGTGATTCGCGGCTGCATTGGGTTGTTTTTGGTTTTAGCCGCAGTTATTACATTTGCAATTGCTAAAGAATAAACATATGACCCCTGTCACTTTCAAAGAAAAAAGAAAGTGGCAGGGGGTTTTATTTGCCTGATGACCCCCAAAATATTCACCTTAATAATATTTTTCGCTTGTTATGGTTTAATCTTAAGCCGTAAGATAAAACCGTTTCTAGTTTGCTTTGCCGGGATTTTAATCCTGCTTATTTTCAGGGTAGTTACATTAAATCAAGCTGCAGCAGCAATTGATTATAATGTTTTAGGGGTATTTCTCGGTACGATGATTTTATCAAGCCTCTTTATTCATTCCGGTGTTCCTGCGTATTTGGCAGCAGGCCTGGTTAATAAATCTCAGCGTGTTGGGATTGCGCTTATTTTAGTTTGTGCGCTTTCTTCTTTTATTTCCAGCTTTACCGAAAACATAGCCACGGTTTTGATTGTTGCCCCGCTGGCTTTAGAGCTCGCTTCTGTTTTATCGATAAGCCCGGTTCCACTTTTAATCGGGATTTCGCTTTCAGCTAATCTACAAGGATGCGCTACAATGATCGGGGATCCCCCAAGTATTATTTTGGCTATGGAATCAGGTATGAACTTTAATGATTTCTTCTGGATGCCGGCATGGAAAGCCGGGGGATTGGGTAAACTTGGAATATTTTTTGCTGTTCAAATAGGCGCTTTGGGTTCTTTTTTTGTCCTCTGGAATATTTTTAGAAGATTTAAACAGAAGCCAAAAGCAATTGATTTGGTTAAGCCTAGGACCTGGATGCCGACATGGCTTTTAATCGTAATGACTTTAAGCTTGGTTGTTTCTTCTTTTCTACCGAATAGGCCGCAGTATATGCTTGCGGGTATTTGTCTATTTTGGGGACTAATAGGTATTATTTGGCATGCGATGAGTAAGCGGGCGTTTATTTCCCCGGTTAAGGATTTAGATTGGGAAAGCTTCTTCTTTTTAATCGGCATTTTTATTCTTGTGGGCAGCTTATCTTATTGTGGTATAATAGAAGATATCGCCCGGTATATTTCTTTCCTGAGCGGACAGAACGTATTATTTGCGTATAGTTTGATTATAGTTATTTCAGTTGTGGTTTCGGCGTTCGTAGACAATATTCCTTATACGCTGGCAATGATACCGGCTGTAAAAATGGTAGCCGCGGATTTAGGGGTTTCGATGTACCCGTTTTTATTCGGCCTTTTGATTGGGGCTTGCGTCGGAGGTAATATTACGCCGATTGGTTCGGTTTGTAATATAGTTACGGTTGGTTTATTGCGCCGAAAGGGCTATCAGGTTAAATTTAGTGAGTTTTTCCGCGTAGGCCTGCCTTTTACTATTGTTGCGGTTTTTTTGGGATCTTTGTTTATCTGGTTAACTTGGATGTAAAATGTTTGTTTATATAAAAAGAAACTTTATTGCCGGGATTTTAGTTATTCTGCCCCTTTTGTTTACGGTGTACATCTTAGTGAATCTTTTTCAGTTCGCCGATGCAATCCTGGGTAAATTTATTAATATCTACTTAGAAAGTATTTTTGGTTTTTATATTCCCGGGTTAGGCTTAATCATATTCTTAATTATTATATTTGTAGCCGGCTTCCTTACTACTCATTTTTTAGGAAGGCGGCTATACTTTATTCTGGATCGGGCATTAAGGCGTTTTCCATTAATACGTTACATTTATCCATCAATAAAACAAATTACAGAATTCTTGTTTTCTTCACAGCGCCAGGCATTTAAGAAGGTAGTTTTAGTAGAATATCCCAGGCGCGGCATCTGGTCAATAGGTTTTGCTACCAACGAAGGCTTTAGTGAGGCAAGGGATAAGCTTAAGCAGGACCTGTTAAATATT
>JBDRHJ010000059.1:0-5535 GCA_043816835.1 Candidatus Omnitrophota bacterium | reverse complement strand
CGCCAAAGGTCTTTGACGGACTCAAACATCCTCGCCATCCGAACCTTTCCACGTTCGGATTCCCTCACTCACTCAAGCTGCTTTGGCTAAAATCGACATTCGCTCCAAAAGAAGCAGGTTTATTTTCTTTTCGGACTAAAGGCTAATTGTATGCTTTTGGCCGAAAGCGCATTAGAAGTCTTTCGGCACATCGCTTTCCGTATAGTGCGCAAGGTCCACCTTCGCTTTTTTTAGCTTCAGTGGATCCGCCGAAGCCAGAATGGCGTAGGCGGAATTTACGACGAAATGAAGGACGCGATCCTTCGATTCGTTCGTTTCCATCACTCACTCAGGACTCGCGCTTCCCATTAAACTTATCGAATAGCCGCTCGTAACGGTAAGTCTAACCGTAATCAGGAGTAAACCCCGTTAGAAAGCTGCATTTATCCTATGCATAACGCTTTCTTTCTAACGGGGTAAACCGCAGCGCACGGCGAAAGACTTCAGCGCTGGAGGTTAAAAACATACAATTAGACTAGCTCTGCCTTTTTTTAACCAATCACTAATCGCCAATTATTTGAGGGATTTTACTTGTTTTTATACAGGCGTTTTGGCTTTAGGGATGGCTTAAAGGCGATTAAAGATAGCTTGATTTCTGTATTTTTATATGTTAAAATAACACTCTAAATTTCCAATGAAACTGGGGCTAAGAAGGGCCGCAGAGTATAGTAGGGTTTTGACTAAATTTGCCCTATTAGAGACAAAACGTTATACATAAGATAACTGCAGCTTTCTAATCGGGTTTGCTTGGTATTTGTTTAAGATAAAAAGAGAAAACGAAGTTAGTGTATGTCTGCTGAAGGAGGGTTATAAGTGTATGCTATAATTAAAGTAGGGGGCAAACAATATAATGTTGAAAAGGGTGATATTCTTGATATTGAACGCCAGAATGAGGAAGAGGGCAAGAATATTACCTTGGATAAGGTTCTTTTAGTATCTAAGGGCAAAAATGTCCAAATTGGGCAGCCCTTTGTTTCCGGGGCTAATGTATCAGCCGCAATAGTCAAAAATCTAAGGGGCCGCAAGGTTATTTCCTATAAATATCGTCGGCGAAAATCCAGCCATTGGACAAAAGGACACCGGCAATTATTAACGCGTATTAAAATAAACGAGATTGAATTGGGTTAACCTGTTAGCCTGTTAGCCAGTTAATAGGTTAGTATTTATAGAATGAGAATTTCAAAATTTGAAGATATAAAAACTTGGAACGAGGCAAAAATATTGGTTAATATGGTTTATGATTTAACAGATAAACCGTTATTTAAAAAGGATTATGGATTAAGAGATCAAATACAAAGAGCAGCTGTTTCTAGTATGTCAAATATAGCTGAAGGTTTTGATGGTGGTTCGAATTCGCAATTCATACAGTACTTAATTTATTCACGACGCTCGAGTTCAGAAATTCAGTCGTTACTTTATGTTGCTCTTGATAGAAAATATATAATACAAAAAGAGTTTGATGAGGTTTATGAACAGGCCAAGAAAGTAGGTAAATTATTAAACGGTTTTATTAAATATTTAAAACAGCAAAAGGTAACCGGCCAACTGGTTAACCGGCTAACCGGCTAACAGTTAATGTTCATTGATGAGGCAAAAATCTACGTTAAGGCAGGGGATGGGGGCAATGGTTGCCGGAGCCTTTACCGCGATAAATACCAGCGGCAAGGTATTCCTGACGGGGGCGATGGCGGGACAGGCGCAGATATAATTGCGGTTGCTGACCGCAGTATTGCTACCCTTTTAGATTTTCGATATCGCCACCATGTTATCGGTGAAAACGGAAAACATGGTTCAGGCAAGTACAGGAGAGGCAGAAGCGCCCAGGTATTAATCATAAGAATGCCCTGCGGTACGATTATTAAAGATGCCAAGCTGGACTGTTGTTTGGCAGAGCTTATCATTCCGGGGGATCAGGTTGTTTTAGCTAAGGGTGGCAAGGGCGGTAACGGCAATAATCGAAGACGTGCAGTAACCAAAGGAAGCCCTGGCGAAGAGCGGGATTTAAGTTTAGAGCTAAAGCTTATTGCCGATGTTGGTATTGCCGGATTTCCTAATTCGGGAAAATCTACTTTAGTTTGTGCAATATCCAATTCCCATTCAAAAACTGCAGCTTATCCTTTTACAACCAAAGCCCCGGCTTTAGGGGTGGTTAAACTGGCCGGGATTAACCAAGGCAGCGCCGCAATACCTTCAGGTGAGACAGAAAGGTTTTCTTTTGTCATGGCGGATATACCGGGCTTAATCCGCGGCTCACACCAGGGCCGTGGTTTAGGGGATAGATTTTTACGTCATATCGAACGCACAAAGTTAATTGTTCATATGATTGATATGGCAGGCGTTGAAGGCAGGGATCCGGTAGATGATTACCTGGCGATAAATAAGGAATTGGCTTTATTTAGCCAAAAACTTAGCAAGCGGCAGCAGATTATTATTGCCAATAAGATGGATTTGCCGGAGGCTAAGCAAAATCTGGTTAGATTTAAACAAAAAATACATCGGCGCGTTTATCCTGTTTCTGCTTTAAAAAAACAAGGCCTGGAGGTTTTAATTGAAGCAATCGGAAAGAAATTATCAACGTATTGTAGTTAAGATTGGCGCAAGCCTGTTGGGCGATCCCCGCATTGTCAATCAACTTGTTTCTCAGATTGTCAGCCTGATTAATAACAAGATCCCTCACTTAACAACCGGCCGCAAGCGCGAGGTAATTTTAGTTTCTTCAGGTGCGGTTGCCTGCGGCATGGCAGCGCTCGGGCTAAAAACACGCCCCACGAAATTGGGGCATTTACAGGCAGCGGCAAGCCTCGGCCAAAACAAGTTAATGGAGCTCTACCGGGAAAAATTTTCGGTTTATAATATAAAATGCGCCCAAATATTACTTACCTGGGAAGATTTTAATGAACGCAGCCGTTATTTGAATGCTAAAAATACCCTTCAGGTTTTATTAAAATGGGGGAGTTTGCCGATTGTTAATGAGAATGATACGGTTTCGGTTGATGAGATAAGATTCGGCGATAATGACCGTCTTTCTGCTTTGGTTGCGAATTTGATTGATGCTGATATGATGATTATGCTTTCTGATGTTGAAGGCTTGCTTAATCCTAAAACCAATCAGGTTATCCGGGTAGTAGAGAAGGTAACTGCAGGGATTGAAAAAATGGCCTCTTCTTCAACTAAGGCAACTTCCGTAGGCGGGATGAAGACTAAGCTATCTGCGGCCCGGATTGCCATGGAATCACAGATTCCTTGTTTAATTGTTGACGGGAAGAAGCCCAATGCTTTGGAATTGGCTCTTTGTGACCCATTTAATGCCGGTACCCTATTTTTACCGGCTGGGGCGCGAATAACCGCGCGTAAAAAATGGCTTAGTTTTTGCGCACGGACAAAGGGTAAGATTTGCGTTGATGAGGGGGCTAAGAATGCCTTGTTTGCCGGCAAAAGCCTGCTTGTGGTTGGCGTTGTGGGGTTAACAGGAAATTTTAATCCGGGTGACATTGTTGAAATTGCCGATAAAAAAGGCTTAACCTTTGCCCGCGGCAAGGTTAATTTTTCAGCCCATGATTTAGACAGAATAAAGGGTAAACAGAAGATGAATGAGGCTGTTCATCGCGATGATCTCGTAGTGAGAAGTTCATTTCATGATTTAGAAAAATCAGCGCCTTAAGGCAAAAGGCATATAAGTCCGGTGAGGGAAGATATGGTTTTAAACTTAGCAAAAAAAGCAAAAGAAGCTTTCGAGGTGTTAGCCAATCTCTCAACCCCTAAAAAAAATAAAATCCTTTATGCAATGTCTAAAGCCCTGCTTAATAACGCAGGGTTTATTATTGCTCAGAATAAAAAGGATTTACGCAATGTAAAAGGGAAAGGCTTCTCATCGGCATTTATTGACCGTCTTAGCTTAACCCAAGAGCGGGTTAAGGCAATGAGTGATTCTCAGAAATCACTGGTTAATTTGTTTGACCCCGTAGGGGATGTAATTAAGCAGTGGAAAGCGCCGAATGGGTTAAAAATCCAGAAGGTGCGGGTACCGATTGGTGTAATTGCGGTGATCTATGAATCGCGCCCGGATGTAACTTCCGATTGCATTGGTTTATGCCTTAAGTCGGGCAACTGTATTATTTTACGGGGCGGCAGCGAGTCAATAAATTCCAATAAAGCAATCTATAAAGTCTTATCCTCGGTTTTAACCAAATTTTCTATACCCCAAGGGGCAATTGGCCTGGTTTCAACAACCCGAAGGGAAGATGTGCGCGCATTGCTTGGGTTAAATGATTATATTGATCTAGTAATCCCCCGCGGGGGCGAAAGCCTGATCAGGGAAGTAAGCAGGATTTCGCGTATTCCGGTAATTAAGCACTATAAGGGGGTTTGCCATGTTTACGTTCATCAGGATGCGAATTTAGCAATGGCAGAAAAAATCTCTTTTAATGCCAAGATCCAGCGTCCGGGCACTTGCAATGCTATGGAAACAATGCTGGTTGATAAGAATATTGCGGCGCGTTTCCTCCCGGTGATTATTGAGCGTTTTCAAAAAGCAGGGGTCCAAATCCGGGGCTGTTCGGTTACCCGCAGGATTGTTAAGGGCCTTAAGCCTGCAAGCGAAGAGGATTTTCGCAGCGAATATTCAGATTTAATCCTTTCGCTGCGGGTAGTCAGCGGCTTAAACCAGGCAATAAAGCATATTAATCAATACGGAACGCATCATTCCGACTCAATTGTTACGGATAATAAAGATGCCGCCAAAGAATTTTTAAAAAGGGTTGATTCTGCCTGTGTTTATCATAATGCCTCCACGCGCCTTACCGACGGTTATCAATTCGGCATGGGCGCAGAAATAGGGATTTCAACTGACCGTCTGCATGCCCGCGGCCCGATGGCACTAGAGGAATTAACTACTTATAAATATATCATCTACGGTAAGGGGCAAATCAGGAAATGAAGATAGGCATATTTGGAGGGACATTTAATCCGGTGCATTTGGGGCATCTTATTTTGGCAGAGGAGGTGCGGCAGAAAATTGGATTAAGCAAGGTGATTTTTGTCCCGGCAAATTTACCGCCTCATAAGAATAATGGCGAGATTGTTTCCGCAGCTTGCCGCCTCAAGATGCTAAAATTAGCGGTTAAGGGCAATTCTTATTTTTCGGTTTCTGATATCGAGATAAAAAGGCACGGCCGTTCTTATACCATTGATACGCTAAAGGAGTTCAACCGGATTTATAAGGGCAATGAGCTTTATTTTATTATCGGCTCGGATTTAGTTAAATATTTAAGCGAATGGAAAGATTTAAAGGAAATTATTGCGCTGGTTAAGTTTATTGTGGCAACCCGTCCGGGGTATCCCCTGGAAGATTTACCGGATTATATGACTAAGATAGATATCCGCGCCGTAGATATTTCTGCTTTTGAGGTTCGTCAATGCGTAGAGCAAGGGCATTCTTTTCGTTATTTAATCCCTGAGGCGGTGAGAAGTTATATTATTAAGGAAGGACTATATAAA
>JBDRHJ010000058.1:0-5462 GCA_043816835.1 Candidatus Omnitrophota bacterium | reverse complement strand
TGGGCTTGTTAAAAGGCTTTGCCAGCGGGTCTATGTAATGCATAAGGGCCTGATTGTGGAAAGCGGGGACTTAGCTGAGATTTTTGATAATCCGAAACACGAACATACGCAAGCCTTAGTAAGGGCCCATGCCCGCATCGGCTGATCAGAGACAGGCTTGCAGCTGTACAAGGGACAGGCTTCGAGTTGTATGGAAGGGTGTCTGCCTTCGCTAAGCAGCTTTCGCGCTTAGCTTCGTCGGACTATCCCTTCGAAGCCCTACCATTGCCTTAATTGCTAAAGGGCGAAGAATGGGCTGTCTTTGAGTTAGGAGTAAGGATGTCTGTGATAGCAGAGGTTAAGGGGTTAACGAAATATTTTCCGATTGAGCGCGGGATGTTCCGGCAAGGCCGCGGTTTTGTTAAGGCAATTGACGGGATAAGCTTTTCTATTCCAAAGGCAAGGACATTAGGCATTGTTGGCAGGTCAGGCTCCGGCAAGACTACGCTAGCTAAGCTATTACTAAAATTAATTCCCCCGACTAGCGGCGAAATCATTTATAATCCTGCGGAAATAACAAATTTCCGTAAGGATGTCCAGATTATTTTTCAGAATCCTTATCAAAGCCTTAATCCCAAGATGCGCATTTGGGATATTTTGGCTGAGCCATTAATAATCCATCGTCATAATCTGTTAAATGAAAGCGCCTGCCGGAATAAAATCAAGGATTTTTTTGGGCTTGTTAATAAGCAGGATTTACAAGATAAGGTTTTGGCAAGTTTAGAAAGCGTAGGGTTAAAACAGGATGTTTTGGGCCGTTTTCCGATTGAATTCAGCGGCGGCCAAAGGCAGCGGATTTGCCTTGCGCGCTCTTTGCTCCTTGAGCCTAAATTCTTAATCCTTGATGAGCCGGTTTCCAGCCTTGATTTAACGCGGCAGGTAGAAATCTTAGATTTGCTTAAAGTCCTCAAGAGTAAGTTTTCGCTTACCTATGCTTTTATTACCCATAATCTTTCTTTGCTGCGCGAGATTTCAGATTCAATATTGGTAATTGATAAGGGAAGGCTGCGCCAGGCATAAATCCTATGATTTGCCGGGAATGAAGGTCAATTAAAACTTGCAATTTGGTTAACTACGGATATAATTAGTGCTGGGTTTTGGGTATATGCGCTTTATGTTTTGCGATATCCCGCCGAATAAAAAATAAAGACAAAAAATCGGACCATTATTCAGTTTAGCAGGCGTATTTTTATATTAAAATAATGTCAAAATTAATAACCTTTATTATGGCTGGCGGCAAGGGGGAGCGGCTTTGGCCATTGACCCGCGACCGTACTAAGCCGGCAGTACCCTTTGGCGGTATTTACCGGATTATTGATTTTGCCTTAAGCAATTGTTTGAATTCAGGTTTACGCCGAATCTCCGTACTTACTCAGTATAAATCCGCTTCGCTGGAGAAGCATATTCGTTTGGGTTGGAATCTTTTATCCCCTGAGTTAAATGAATATGTCGAAGTAATCCCCGCGCAGCAAAGGATTGGAGAGGTCTGGTATCGCGGTACAGCGGATGCAATATATCAGAATATCTACATAGTCAAGACGGAGAATCCGGAAGAAGTGCTTATATTAGCCGGAGACCATGTATATAAGATGGATTACCGGCGGATGATTAATTTTCACCGAAAGGTTAATGCTGATTTAACCGTAGCAGTGGTTCGCATGCCGGATAATAAGAATATAAGCCAATTCGGAATAGTCCAGATTGACCAAGAAAATAAGATTAAAAGTTTTCAGGAAAAGCCCCGGGTTAGCGGGGAAAATGATCCTGACTCCTTTTATACTTCAATGGGCATATACATATTCAAAAAGGATGTTTTAATGGAAGCATTGGAGGGGGGGGATGCAGAAAATAGCTCGCGTTATGACTTTGGCAAGGATATTATTCCTAAGATGCTAAAAAACGGTTTTAGGATTTATGCCTATAATTTTGTCGGCGAAAATAAAATAAAGGCCGAATATTGGCGCGATATCGGAACTATCGATGCTTATTATGAAGCAAATATGGATTTAATTGGAAATTACCCGGTATTTAACCTTTATGATAAGGAATGGCCGATTCGGACTTATCAGGAGCAATTTCCTCCTGCAAAAACAGTTTTTAGCAAGGAGGATCAAGGCCAGAAGGTAGGCAGGGTGTTGAATACATTGATTTCTGGGGGTTGCGTAATCAGCGGTAAGTGCATCGAGCGATGCATACTTTCCGATAATGTGCAGATTGACAGCGGTTGCGAGGTCAGTGATTCCATACTTATGGAAGGGGTTAAGGTCAACCGGGATGCGAAAATCAAACGTGCGATTATCGATAAAGACGTAAATATTCCTTCGGGCATGGTTATTGGCGAGGATTTAGAAAAAGATAAGCAGCATTTTTTTGTTAGTGAATCGGGTATTGTCGTAGTTGCTAAAAAAACCGAGATAAAATAAATCCGGATTTTATCGAATCATGTTTAAAATTCGCAAAGCAAGAATTAAAGATATCGGGCAGATTCGGGGAATGATAAATCAGTTTGCTAAGGATGAGTTAATGCTGCCGCGCTCTTTATTTGAGATTTACGAATCCCTGCGTGATTTTTGGGTCTGTGAAGGAAACCGCCGGATAATCGGCTGTTGCGCATTGCATGTAACCTGGCAGGATTTATCCGAAATTCGTTCTTTGGCAGTGAGCAGGCGTTATCAAAAAAAAGGGATCGGCAGACAATTGGTTGATGCAGCGATTACTGAAGCAAGGGGGCTTGGCTGTAAATCAATATTTACCCTAACTTATGTCCCCGGGTATTTTAAAAAATACGGTTTTCGCAGGGTTAGCAAAAAAAGGCTTCCCCATAAGGTTTGGGCTGAATGTATTAATTGCACTAAATTCCCCAATTGTAAAGAAGTGGCATTAATTAAAAAATTATAAAGCGCTTTTTTGGGAATTGTTTTTAATTTTGAAAGGAGCAAGATTATGGATTATTTCTTAACAGATGAGCAAATAATGATTAAAGAGTTGTGCCGTAAGATTGCCGAGGAGAAGATCCGGCCGGTAGCCGCTGAATTTGACAAGACCGAAAAATTCCCCTGGGATATTATGAAGGTTTTATCACAGTCGGATTTATTCGCAATTTTTGTCCCCGAGGAATTCGGGGGAACATTACAACTGTCCCCCAAACAAACATTCGGAGGGGTGCTTGATTTATGTATTGCAACCGAAGAATTATCGCGCGTCTGCGGCGGGATATCGGTTTGTTATGCCGCTTCAGCGCTGGGGACTTTTCCGATTATCCTTTATGGCAATGATCAGCAAAAAAAGAAATACCTTCCTGCTTTAGCTAAGGGGGAAAAATTGGCTGCCTTTGGCTTAACCGAACCCGAGGCAGGCTCTGATGCTTCGGCAATAAAAACCACTGCAAAAAAGCAGGGCGATTCTTATATTTTAAACGGCACAAAGCACTTTATCACCAATGGGGCAGAGGCAGAGGTTTATGTAGTAATTGCGATGACTGATAAGGCTAAAGGCGCGCGGGGCGCATCTGCCTTTATTGTGGAAAAGGGCACCCCTGGTTTTAGCTTCGGAAAAAAGGAAGATAAACTCGGTATACGCGCTTCAATTACCAGCGAACTGATATTTAATGATTGCAAAATCCCTAAGGAGAATCTTCTGGCAAGGGAGGGTATGGGTTTTATTGTTACAATGAAAACCTTTGATATGTCTCGTCCCGGGGTTGCCGCGCAGGCATTGGGTATTGGGCAGGGTGCATTGGACTTGACAATTAAATATGCGAAAGAGCGGCATCAGTTTGGTAAGTCAATATCGAGCTTCCAGGGCATCCAGTGGATGTTGGCAGATATGGCCACCCAGCTAGAGGCAGCGCGTGCGCTTATTTATTCCGTAGCCCGGATGGTAGATGCCGGCAAGGGTAATGTTGCCAAGGAGTCGGCTATGGCGAAGTTATTTGCCTCTGATGCGGCAATGCAGGTTACTACTGATTGCGTGCAGATTTTCGGCGGCTATGGATACATGAAAGATTATCCCATAGAGAAATATATGCGCGATGCCAAGATTACCCAGATTTATGAAGGAACAAATCAGATTCAAAGGAGCATTATTGCCTTACAGTTAATAAAGCAAATGGCTAAGTGAGGCCATAACTTATGGAGCACGAAGTGCGACATAAGTTATCTGGCCGAACTTACCCCACACCCAGAGTTCGCTTTAGAGAGTAATTTCTGGGTGTGGGGTTAATTCGTCCCGACGATACGTCGGGACTCATTAAAAATGAATATTATTGTTTGTATAAAACAGGTTCCGGAAACTACAGAGGTAAAGATTAATCCCGAGACAAATACCCTTATTCGCGACGGGGTAAAATCGATTATTAATCCCTTTGATATGTATGCCATTGAAGAGGCACTGCGCCTTAAGGAAAGATTAGGCGGCAAGGTTGTTGTTTTAACCATGGGTCCGCCTCAGGCAGAAAGCGCTTTGCGGGAGGCAATTTCAATGGGATGCGATGAGGCGGTACTTCTTACAGACCGGGCATTTGCCGGCAGCGATACTTGGGCTACCGGTTTTGTCCTGGCTTGTGCAATAAAACGGATTGGCGCGTTTGATTTAATCCTTTGCGGGAAGCAGGCATCTGACGGCGATACAGCCCAGGTTGGCCCGGGCATTTCAGCGCATTTAGATATTGCACAGGTTACTTATGTTAAGAAGATAGAAGAAATTAGTGATAATTTGGCGCGCGTCGAGCGTATGACCGAAGAAGGATATGAGGTTATTGAAACACCCTTACCGGTTGTCTTAACGGTAGTAAAAGAGATAAACGAACCCCGCATTCCTTCTTTGAGGGGTATGATGCGGGCAAAGAAGGCACAAATTACCCAATATGGGGCAAATGATATTCAAGCAGATCCCCAACACATTGGTTTAAAAGGGTCTCCTACACAGGTTGTAAAGATTTTTACCCCGCCTTTACGTAAAGGCGGCCAGATCTTTCAGGGTGAGCCCAAAGAGATTGCGCAAAAAATAGCAGGGTTAATTAAAAACGCTATCTGATTTTAGTTTAATCGAGGCGCGACATTAAGTGCTAAATAACTTTGTAATAATTATTTTTTATAAAAAGTATAGAATCAACCACAGAGGACACAGAGGGAGAAGCCACTTAATTAATTAAGGCAAACATAGATAATGCAGAGGAAAAATTTGAGCCCAGAGAGCAAGTATCGGCCTGTAACAGGCAAGAAAGAGAAAAGATTTATCTACTTCTTTGTGTTCTCTTAATAAACCCTGTGCTCCCTGCCTGCCGGCAGGCAGGTCTGTGGTTATAATGCTTTCTTAAGAGGAAAATATTATGTCAATTGAGATCCTAATCAAAAAATGTACCGGTTGTAGTTTATGCCTTAAGTCTTGCCCTTTTGGCGCCATAGAGATATTAGAAAAAAAGG
>JBDRHJ010000057.1:0-5598 GCA_043816835.1 Candidatus Omnitrophota bacterium | reverse complement strand
TAGGCTTCGCCTTGGCCTCAATCAACCTAGCCACATGAATACTTATCTCATATAAAGCCAAAAGCGGGCCGGCCATCAAAAGCTGCGTAAAAACATCCGGGGGTGTTAAAATAGCAGCTGTAACAAATATACCTAAAACAGCAAACCGCCTTTTTGTTCTTAAAACCTCTGCCCGCAGGATCCCAAGCTTAGTAAGAAATCCGATAATCAGGGGCAACTCAAAGATTAATCCAAAACAAAAAACTAGTGAAAATAAAAAAGAAAGATAGCGTGATACAGAAATCATCGGGACAAGCGTCTCTGTCCCGTAGGAAAGCAAAAACTTAACCCCGATGGGAATAATCACAAAATAACCAAAACAGCCGCCCAGGCTAAACAAAATAAAAGAGAGAAAAACAAGGGGAAAAACATTCCTTTTCTCCCGCGGGAGAAGCCCTTTTTGGATAAATTTCCATATCTGATAAAGAACAACCGGCAGGCTGACAAATATGCCGAGAAAAAATGTCAACTTTAGCCTTGACCCAAAAGCCTCAACCGGACTGATAAAAACAAGCTGGCCAACCGGTTGGATCAAATGCCCCAAGACAGTGTTTACAAGGGGGTATACCCCAGCCGCACCAAGAAGAATAGCAATCAAGCTGTAAATAATGCGCTTTCTTAATTCCCCTAAATGCTCAAGTAAAGGCCGGGGCTCATCCAGCTGTTTTGTTTTTATTGCCTTGGTTCTGTTCAAATTGCTGCCTAACCTCTTGCTTAATCTCCTCAGGCGGTTCCTGATCTAGCGCCTGTTTAATATCTACGCTTGCTTTTTTAAATGTCCTTAATGCCTTAGCCATTGAACGCCCGATCTCGGGTAATCTCTTTGGCCCAAAAACAATCAGGATAACAAAAAAAATAATAACTAATTCGGGCACGCCGATATTAAACATCTTTTAATTCGTCCTGGTGATACATCGAGGCAAATTATCCCTGATGTAAAACGCTGTGAAAATTTATTCTAAATTTTTCTTGCAGCTATCAGGATAAATTCGGCCGAACGGCTTAGCTCCGCTATCGCTCGCTAAGTCGTGGCCTTATTTACCCAAAACTTAAGCGAGGGAAAAATTCAGACAGAGATTTACGTTCGCTTATGCTCCGCAAGCCTCATCTTTATTTGCCTTCTTCTACTTCTAATTCTAACACGCGAGTCTCGAAATTACTAGCTTTCTTTATATCTAATTGCGCGCCCTGCGCCAATGTCCCTTGTGCAGCCAAAGAAAAAGCCCCACTTAAAGATTGGGGGGTTGTATGGCCATCCTCTGCTAATGCCACCTTAACAGAAAGTACCTTTCTGTTTTTTGCCTCTTTTAAAACAAACTTTAGAATTGTAGTGGCAAGGCTTAATTCATGCACTGAGAATCTCCTTTAATGCCAATTCACCAACCTTAGGCAATACCCCTTTTATTTCAGGGGATAATTCTGTGCCGTATTCAATAATTTTTGGCTCAACCCCAATAATTCGGATTTTAGGAAGAGGTCCAAGCTCTTGAGCAGTTTTGAATATATCCTTTAGGGTTATATCGTGAAGCGAGGTTTTTGGCGCAGCTTCGGTCTCAAAATCTTCGGCAGAGAAGCAATAAATATCCCCGGGGGTGCCTCCCCCCTTTACTGCATCAACAATAACAACCTTTTCTGCCTTCTGAATAAAATCAACTAATTCAAACCCGGCTGTACCACCATCAATCAACTCTACGCCTTCGGGCAGGTTTTTTTCTCTAAGATATTCTATCAGATGAACCCCAACGCCCTCATCCTTAAGAAGAAGATTACCGCAGCCAAGAATAAGTTTCATGTTTAAGCAACGCGAAATTCCTTCATCTGGCCATTGGGTTTAATCAAATGAACAGTACAAGCAATACAAGGATCAAATGAGCGCACAACCCTGACTACTTCAATGGGATTATCCGGATCAGCTACCGGCGTGTTAATTAGCGCTTCTTCAATCGGCCCGCGAATCCCTTTGTCATCACGAGGAGAAACATTCCAGGTCGTAGGAACTACGCATTGATAATTATCAATTTTATAATCTTTAATCCTAACCCAGTGCCCAAGGGCGCCGCGCGGGGCTTCAACCAAGCCCGCCCCTTCAGCTGATTTCGGAACCGAACATTCAGCCCAAATTGGCTTAGAAGGATCTATTTGCATAAGCCATCCTTCTATCGCATTAGCAACCTTCTGTGCTTCCAGGGCACGGGCAGCATGACGGTCAATTACCGAAACTCCTGCCTGGTAATCACCGTTTACCCACATCCGCGCTAATGGGCCTACTTCATGAGGCAGCTTACCATAGCGAGGCGCTTTGGCCCAAGTATAGGCTTCCGGCTTATGCGGCAGCGGTTCAGTCATACCATCAACAGGATTCTTCCCGGAAGTCTCGTCTTGATACCAGGAATATTTTACATCCTCGGTTATTTTTGATGCATCAACATCACTAAGTTTACCGCGGGTATATCTTCCCCGCTTCAGCAATTTATTCTCACCGCTGGAATCCAGATCAAAGATTCCATAGGCTAAGAGATTCTTATGCCCAACCCCAATCTCTTTGTAATCACTATAAACCCCAGCTACAGCCAAAACATCCGGCACATAAACATTATTAATAAAATCCTGCACCTTTCGCAAGCGCCATAAATAACCCGCAATCTTATCTACGTTCGGCTTACCAGTTACGCCGCCAGGCACAAATCCAACATGGTGCGGGGCTTTTCCAGCCAGGAGTGCCCGCATTTCATGGGCAAGTATTCTTATCTTAAGTGCTTCTAAGTAATGCGCAACGCACGCATCGTTTATATCCTTAGGCAAGCGATAATCCCCTTTATAGCGCGGGATAAAAGGCGGGGTCTCAGGACCAACAACATAATCCAGGGCAGCCAAATGATAAAAATGCAGTATGTGAGAATGAAGATAATTCGCCCCTACAACCAGATTTCTTATAATCCGGGCATTTTCAGGTGGGGTTACCCCAAATGCATTATCCAAATTATAGGAAGCAGCTAAACCATGGGAAGCAGAGCAAACCCCGCAAATACGCTGAGTTATATGCTGGGCATCCCGCGGATCCCTGCCTTTAAGGATTATTTCAAACCCGCGAAACAGCGTAGCCATGCTGCGCGCATCAACAACCTTACCATTATTTAATTCCACCTCAATCCCCAGGTGCCCTTCTATACGGCTTACCGGATCAATTACAATCTTTTGCCTTGCCATAATTTACCTCCTTTATCACTCGTTCTATCCTTAATTTAGGTCAATTTTGTTTCTTTTACCGGCCAGCGTTCTTTTGGTAAAGAAGCATAAAGCGGAGAAACGCCATCCGGGAAATTTGGACTGCAGCAGCCAATACAGGGAGCGCCTACCCCAACACACCATTCAACACCGCTATTCCAGCGCCGCAAAGAACAATCAGAGTTAGTCATCGGGCCTTTACAGCCTAATTGGATTAGGCAGCCCTTATCGCCAAATTTTGCTGCAAGTTCCCCGTTATTATAGTATGAATAATTGGGGCAATTCTGATGAATTGTTTCGCCAAAGAAAAGAGTCGGCCTGGCTTCGCTGTCTAAATCAGGTAAACCGTAAAGAAGCACATGAACGAGTGTACCTACAAACCAATCCGGATGCGACGGGCAACCCGGGATATTAATAATCGGGGTTCCGGAAACAGCAACTTCCTTTACGCTCTTTGCCCCTGTTGGATTAGGGTTGCCGGCAGGAATCCCGCCATGGGTAGCGCAAGTGCCTAAGGCAATAATTGCTGCGGCTTTTGCACCAAGGTCTTTGACTGTTTCTAAAAATGTAATGTGTTCGCCGTTTCTTTCCCCAATAGAACAATATACGCCGCCATCCTTTGTGGGAACCGCGCCTTCAATAACCAAGAAAAACTTTCCTGCTTGCTCCTTGGCAACTTTATCCAGGTAAGAAATTGCCGTATGCCCTGAGCCTGCCATTACTGTCTGATGATAATGTAAACTGATAACCTTAAGCAAGACCTCAGCAATTGAGGGGTGCAGGGTATTTAGCATAGAAACCGAACATCCGGTACAGGTTGCACCTTGAAGCCAAATAACCGGCGGGTTACCGGCAGCTGCTTCCTCAAGCGCCTCTACCACTTGAGTAAGATATAACTGGGAGATCCCTAAACCAACTGCCGAAGTCGTACACAACTTAAAAAATTCACGTCGCGTCAGTTTCATTACTTCCTCCTTTTTAAATAAAAAGGCCAAAGCCACTGCTTTAGCCTTAAGGTTTTAGTTTGATGACCTCAAACTTAATGAATTCATTAAGATTATGGTTTTTCTCCTAAAATATTTTTAAAATATGCGGTGTTCTGCTAATTAGATAGAACGTAACATAAATAAAGAAAGTTGTCAAGTATTTTCTCAATACTTAAGGCTTGAATTGAATGCTTTTCGTCAGATTATCAATGCCCTATCTTTAGGGCCCACTAAATATAGCTATGCAGGCCGGATAAGAACAAACTCACCCCTAAGAAAGTAAAAAGAACTGCCAGGAATCCGATTACCGATAAATAAGCTGCCTTTTTCTCCTGCCAGCCTCTGACTAAACGCATATGAAGATAAACCGCATAAATAAGCCAGGTAATTAAAGACCAGGTTTCCTTAGGATCCCAGCTCCAGTAATTACCCCAGGCAACATTTGCCCAAACCGCACCGGTAGTCAGGCCTATGGTTAAAAATGGAAAAGCAAAAGCAATAAAGCGGTAACTTAAAATATCTAAAGTAGAAGCCAGGGGGGTTTTAACAGATGACCCCCTGGTAATAATCAGGTATATCAGGCTGGCGGCAAAAGATATAGCAACTGCTGCATATCCGAAAAAATAAGTAATCACGTGAATAGATATCCAATTGCTTTGCAAGGCAGGCAATAGGGGTTGAATAGTGCTATCTAAAAGCGAAGCATACCCCATAGCTAATAAGGCTAAGAGGCTCGCGGGAATCCCCAGAAGCTTGATTTTATAGAAAAACTCAGAAATTATATAAATTAATACAACTGACCAGGCAAAAAAGATTAATGATTCATATAAATTAGTAAAGGGTGGATGTTTTGCTACATACCATCGATTAACCACTACAACTGTATGAAAAACCAAACCCAAAGCAAATATTAGGGTTGCAATTTTGCCTGAAAGCTTACTTCTAAATACAGTATTAATTAAATAAAATATACAGGCTAAAAAATAGGCCACCAGGCTCAAATTGATATATGTCAAATTCACCCTGCTAAACCTCCTTTTCTTTATTTTTCAAACCCTGCCTTAATCCTGCTTTGGTATAAAAAACCAGGATGATCCCTATGTTAAGCAAAATAAATCCCAGATAAACCAAAGCAACCCCCGGGTCCTTAACTACCTGCAAGCCGGTCCAGTTAAGCTGCTCGGGGTCATAGCTTGATTGATAAAATGTATATCCCCTAAACTTAAGGGGGTGATTAACCTCAATTGTCTTGGTCAGAATTACCTCTTCATCTTCAATTACCCTTAATCTGCTTTTAAAATCCTTTATTCTGCCCAGCCATTGATAAGAGAGTCTGATATTTTTATCC
>JBDRHJ010000056.1:0-3149 GCA_043816835.1 Candidatus Omnitrophota bacterium | reverse complement strand
ATACCGCCCATTATTAATCTTTTAATGACATAAATAATATACCACTGATTGTGGAATTGAAAAGGGTTTTTATCGAATTGCTCAGTGAATCCCGCTTTTAAAAATATCATGGATCGGGGTCAAGAAAATCGCTTCGCGATAAGACCCTTCCTTTTCCCGCTGCCCAATAAATATTGTCTTCGGCGGGATCCCGCTCTACGGGAAATAGGAATAGAAAGGTCTATCCTTTAGGATAACTTACGGGTGATTTTCAGTGGTGTAGGAAAGTTTTAGTTGTGCCCATAAGGGTATACTTTCCTACACCATAAAAACTTCGCCTTCTAACAGGACAAAAATATGCTTGCATTTTTTTATCAATATTGTAGTATATTAAGACAAAATGCCGCAGCGATAAACCCTTAAGTTTATGCTTGGGTTCCAGCGGTAATATATAGATTAGAACAATACGGAAAAAAGATACTGTTATGCCGGACAGGCTTAAAAATATAGTCGAGGATCTTGCTGCGGATTTTCTAAACATCGTACTGGCTTTAAGATATGATATTTGCACCTGTGATTTATGCAAGACCGATATGCTTGCTTATGTTTTATCCAGGGTTCCTGCCAAATATGTAACCACGGAAGAAGGCAGCCTGCGCACAATCATGGAGCAAACAAAAGCAGAACATCAGGCGCAAATCGGACGCGAGATTATTAAAGCCATTGAGATAGTAAGTAAAAATCCGCGCCATGAAATACGCGACAACAGGGAAGAGGCATTTGCCCTACTGCTTATCCAAATCTTCCGGGACCGAGGCCTGGATTTTCGCCATTATCGCAAAGAACTCCTCAAAAGAAGAATCGCCCTGCGTATACGCACGAATAACCTTGAATCATATTCCGATTACCTGAGGCTCCTAATAAAAAAACCCGAAGAATACGACAAGCTATTCGATGTTTTAACAATCAATGTTTCGGAATTTTTCCGGGACCTTGATATCTGGCCGTCGTTTCGGAAGATTCTTGAAGACTTAATTCAAATCAAAAAGGAGAATAATGATTTTTCGATTAAGGTATGGTCGGCAGGATGTTCAATCGGCGCAGAGGCATATTCAATAGCAATTCTCTTAAAAGACTTGTTAAAACTGAATAGGCAATTTGTGGTTAAAATATACGGAACCGATATTGACGTAAAATGCCTGCAGGTAGCAAGGACGGCCGAATACAGCAAAGAGACGATTAAGAATGTCAATGCCGAATATCTGCAAACTTATTTCGAACCCTGCGGCAATCGCTACCAGGTAAAGAAGGAAATCAGGGATTTGGTTGAATTTATCAACCGTGATTTAATCATCAGCCCCCATCTTGAAAGAATGGATATTGTTTTCTGCAGAAATGTTTTTATATATTTTTCCCGCAGCCTCCAGGAAGCCCTCTTGATGAAATATTACAAGGCGCTGGTAAAGGGGGGTTACCTCGTTTTAGGTAAAGTCGAAAGCATTCTCGGCGAAGCAAAACAAATCTTTCGCGACATCCAGGCCGATGCAAAAATATTCCAGAAAAAATAAAATTAGATTAATGCCCCAAGCAAGGCTTGCGGCCCTTATTCGCCTTTTTTGAACGCCAATTAAGTTTCCCCCTGCGTTTACGCCTTCCGTATCCCATTATTTCCTCCTTATTAATTTACGAAGCATGCGTATATTAAACCCCTCTTTTGTTTTTAGCTCGGCTGCCCCGAAGGATTGATGTCGCCTGATTTTTCTAAGGCGACTTTAGTACATACCGGGCCAATCAACTCGTAGATAACTGTGGTGGCAACAATAGTCGTAAATATAACTCCTCCCACCTGCGGAAAATCGCTTTTAACAATCAAGGCACACCCTAAGGCTACCCCGGCTTGAGGAAGCAATCCCAATCCTAAGTAGTTTATGATTTTCTGATCTGCCTTTGCGACCCGGCCCCCTAAAATTGGACCAATCATCTTACCGGCAGCCCGGCAAAATAAATAAACTAGCCCCATTAAGCTGATGCTTCTAATTAAACCAAAGTCTAAATTTGCCCCTGCCAGGCAGAAAAAAAGTAAATATAACGGCGAATCAATAGACCTCAAAACCTCAAAGAAACGGAAATTTGTGCTTCGAATATTTATTAATACTGCGCCGAGAAACATATTTGCCAGCAAAACAGAAAAGTGCAGTTTTAATGCGATGCCGGTAGTTAATAAGATGAATCCTAATGTATAAATAAGCAACTCTGTGGGGGTTAGGATATACTTGGCGATCAGGGAAATTAAATAAGCCGTCAATCCGCCAAGCAAAAATGCGCCGATAATTTCCATTAATGCATGAAAAACCATTTTCAGCATAAAGCCGTTAGGCACATGAAAAGCAACCGCTTTGGCAACCGCTAAAGAAAATGCAAAGATAATTAAACACCATGCATCATCAATTGCAACCACCCCTAAAAGGGTATCGGTAAATTTACCCCTGCTTTTATATTCCCGCACAACCATAGCCGTAGCTGCCGGTGCGGTAGCTGATGATATTGCCCCTAAAATAAGGGCAACATAAAATGGCTGCCCGGTAATAAAAAATACCGCAAAGGTAACCAAGATCCAAGTCAGGGCTGTCTCAAAAATAGAAATCACGATTGCCGACCGGCCAATCCTGCGGAAAAAATCCCTGGTAAAATTCTGGCCTAAACTAAAGGCAATTATTCCTAATGCAATATTAGAGACAAAACCTGAAATAGAAAGCAATTCCCGGGATATAATCCCGCCTAAGGAAGGCCCCAGAATAATCCCTAATAAAAGATATGCAGTTACTGAAGGAAGCTTTATCTTATTTATTAAACGGGCGGCAATAAGCCCGACAAGAAAAATAAAACCAAGGCTAAAAATTGTATTCATCTTAAATGAGTCCACAGCTTATGCCGTCTGAAAGCCGACATAAGCTGTCTGAACGAATTTAATCCCGCCCTTTGCTATATTAATAAAATGTTATCTTTGGGTGCCCAAAGGGCGGGGTCATTTAATCACGCCCTTTTGTTGGAAAATTGAAAGCAAAATATCAAATACCCCAATCATACCCACAAGTTTATTTTTTGAATCAACCACCGGAAGTTGTTCGCTCTGATGCAGCTGCATAAGCCGATAAGCCTCCTCAATTGAA
>JBDRHJ010000055.1:0-13861 GCA_043816835.1 Candidatus Omnitrophota bacterium | reverse complement strand
GGAATGGGCAGAGGATTTAAAAACCGGAAAGATTAAGCTGGCCCTGGAAATAGAAATACCGGATATTAAAGATACGGTTCGCAATCTCGCGCGGGTAGCCTGGTTTAGCGAGATTAATAAAGAAAATGAAACAAAGAAGTTTGTTATGGGATTAAAATTTATTGACAGCACTACCGTAAGCCAGGATACAATAAAGGAATACATTATAAACAGCTATCTTGGTTAACTGCTTAATTCTAACAAAAGGGGGTAAGGAAATGAAGAAGAAAGAGTTTAAAAGAAAAGTGGACAAGCTGTGGAAACAAGGCAAAAAGGACCTGGATAAAATCTTAAAAGAAACCAGCCATATGATTAAGACCGGGGAAAGCCACATCAAGGAAATGTCCAAGAAGGCAGAAGAGAACCTGGAAGTAATGGTCCTTTCTTTGCAGAGGGAAAAGCTTTATTATGAATTAGGAAAATCTGCAGTTAATCTTCCTAAGGGCAAATGGGAAAGCAGCAAGACATTAGACAGTTTATTGACCAAGATTAAGGATATCAACCGAAAGGTAAAAAAGCCACAGAAATAGCGGCATTTTAGGTATTTGGTTTAAGAATTTAAAAAAATAAGGCCTGCTTTAAAGCAGGCTTTATTTTTAGGTTGTAAACCTTGAGGCTTTCGCTAGGTGCTCCTCCTTGTTAGGTCTTCTAGTTAAAATATACCCGATATTAAAAGGAAAATCAAGGGTAGGCAGAAAAAAAATTAGAAAGATACTTAATCTTTGCGGTATAATAGATAATAGGAGAACTAGGGGGGGCTACGAATAAAGGGGTGTGGTTATGAAGGGGCTTAAGATATTTGTTATGATTATGGCGGTAATTGTTCTTTTGATTTGTGTTTATTGTTTTCTCCTGGGCAACAGTATTTTTGGGGGGAGGTTTACAAATGAGGAATTTGCGTGGTATTTTCTTGCAAAGGGGATTTTTTGCTCATTGGCGCTTTATCTCTTGGTCAGGGTTTTGGAGGCAATACAAAAAAATCCGGGTGAATAATTAATAATTCCCAGGGAGGTTATTATGCCAATAAACATTAGTACGCCCCAGGCAATAATTCCGGCACTAATATTCCTGCTTGTTATTTGGCTGGTTTACCGGTTTGAAATTCGTATGAAACCCATAGTCAATAATGCAGTCTATAACAATTTTCCTTTTTTAAAAGATACGGTTAGCGGGCTTCAACAAAAGATAGATTACATAAATACGCGCCTGGAAGCATTTGAATCCAGAATGGTTAAGCTTGAGAATAAGCCAAAATAATATTTGTTAACTTAAACAAAAGTTTGCCTTTCAGCCTTGAAAATCCAGGATCGGTAACGTATACTTGATATAGTTGAAATTTAAAATCAGGCCACGGTATTGGTAAGCAGAAGGCTTACCAGACCGTGGTTTTTTATTGGAGACAAGATAAATATTTGTTAGTGTCAGGTAGGCAAAATTGTGGATTAACGCAGCTTGGTTATCTGGCAGCAAGGAGGCAGGAAATGTGTAGGCGGTTATTGGTATGTGCGGGGATAATCTTTCTTTTGCAGGCAACAGCCTTAAGTTATGAGGGTACAGGAAGCAGGCCCTTGTTAAGAATACCGGCTTCTCCTGCCGGGATGGAGTATTATAAAAGCGTGCAGGAGGCGGTTAATCTTCCGCTAACCGAAGTATCCATCGGGCATTTAGTGAATCATCGCGTGAGCATGGATGAAGGCCAAATAACAACATTTACCTGCGGTATGACCCTGCACACTAACCCTTATATGCTGGATAGGGCAACCGGTGATATAGCCTATGTTGGGTATCCGTATTCTCAGGATGATGAAGATAAAAGGGTTACCCTGAACGCCGATGACAATCCCGCGAAATACAGGCAAACTTTAGAAATGATGATTAACACGGTTAATAGCGCCCTGGAAAGGAATGCAATAGAAGGCTCTCTTACCGGGGAAGAAATAGAATTCCTTAATCAAGTATTAGTTGAGTTAAATAAATTATTACCTTCAACAACCCCGGATTATTACTGGGGTGCTATTGAAGATATAGAGGTAGAGGTTCTCCCTGATCCCGGGGTAACTGCAGGCATAGAATGCAGGACATATGCTGCTATAGCTGACGGAAAATTAACCCTATCATATATTTCTTTCCAGATTGAAGGCAGCGAGGTATCAAATGATTATGGCGCGATTACGCTTGATTTGGCAGGAGGGGGCATACATATTGATATACTAAGCCCGCAAAGGAGTTATTCCGCTGACTTGCTTCCCGGGGATGAGGGTTATAGCGAGGCGATTTCTATTATGCTGGAAAGGGTTGCCGATGCATCTAAATATACCTATATATATGAAGATGAATCTGTTAAGAATGAAACCTTAGCTACTATCGCCGACTACCTCACCAATATAAACAGAAATTATTATTACTGGGGTGATATTGAAGATGTAGAGATGACAAGCACAAGATACAACCCCGGCGGCGGATCATATACCATAAGGTATAGCACTGAAGTAAAAAATGGATTGCTTTTTGTTGAATCTGTAGGTTCTTCACCATGGGGCGGCGGCGGGCCCAGGGAAGTATATGTCTTAGATTTAGCAAGCGGGGATTTGATGGGGAATGATCCTGATATTAATTTCCCGGGTGATTCAGGCCTTGAGTTTTCGCCGGAACAAAAAGCAGAATATCTTAATCTGATAAATGCAATGATTTCTATTGTGCGTGAGCAAGAATCAAGGGGGGCGAACCTTGAATCAGTGATAGATTATTTGCTTGAAATAAAACAAAACTTAGGGGGCCGTGAATATTATTGGGGGGCGGGTTTATCTCATTTGAGTATTCCATCTAGTGAAACAAGGGGAACTTCTGTTAATGTCGAAAACAATTTTTTAATAATTTCAGATATAGAAAATTACAATTCTTATAACTTTGATTTGTTAACCGGAGAAATAACACATTATCCCCTTGGGCCGGTTGAGTCATTTTCCCCTGATGACAGGGTGGCATATATTAGTGCAACAAGGGATATGATTGCCCTGGTGGTAGGCCTTGATTTAGAGGGGCTTGATAATCAACAAAAAGAGGATTTATATAAGGTTACAATATATCTATTTAGGGTGTTTATGCAGGCACTTATGATCTAGTGCCTCCAGTTTTAAAATCCCTCCCAAAAAATGTTTGTTCAAGAGAAGCCTTGGAACAAATCAAATCCCACCTTATAATTTAATTTGCCTAACAGTTAAACTAAGGATATAATAAATACGGTTTTTTATTGCCGAATTCATTTTTTTGTAATATTAACAACACAATTCGCTTGCGCCCATAGCTTAATTGGATAGAGCGCCAGTCTTCGGAATCCCTCGTCAAGAATCAGGATTCCGTCTCGAGTTTGTAAGGTTTTAATTATTTATTTTAATATGCGCCCATAGCTCAATTGGATAGAGCGCCAGTCTTCGGAACTGGATGTTGCGGGTTCAATTCCTGCTGGGCGCGTTAATTTGTTTGTATACCTCGGGATTGCGCCTACTTTGCAAAAGCGAAGGGCGGATCTGGATGTTGCGGGTTCAACCCCTGCTGGGCGCGTTAATTTGTTTGTATACCTCGGGATTATGCCTACTTTGCAAAAGCGAAGGGCGGATCTGGATGTTGCGGGTTCAACCCCTACTGGGCGCGTTGTTTTTTGTCTTTGGAATATTTATAGCGGCTGATTTTTGCTTTGGAGATTTTAGGTCTTTACCCTTCAGCGCTGAAGTTTTTTCGTTCGTAAATTATTTGCTATTTTAATATTTTTGGTGGTATAATTAGCCAAAAGGGGGTAAAAATGAAAAAAGGACTTATTTTTACAGTAGTTTTTTTAGTTATGGCCTTATTCGCGCCTATTGTTCATTGTGAAACCCTTAGCGATTGGGATTGGGAGGTGTTCTATCAAGCTGCAGAAATATGGCATCTTATGGTTTATAATAGTTCTTCTGATTGGTATATGGACGGTGATGATTTTGATAACATATGCCAGCAAGTAGCAAACAAATACGGCATTAGCGTTGATGATGCGTCGGATACTATATTTGATGTTACTGAATACGGATATATCCTTGAATCTGATCAAGAAGGAAAAGCGCTGGATGAGCTGGGTGATAAATTAGATGCTTTACCTGATTGGGCGACATATGAAGATGGCGTGCGGGTGCATAGGGAAGTAGCAAGCAACTACGGCATTAGCCTTATTCAGCTGCATGCAATTGAGTTCGCCGACGAAGTATGGTGGTGGTATTACGACTATTATTACTACTACTAAAAATCCATCTTAATATAAGAAACGCCTCTTCTTACCGTTAGGGGTGTTTCTTTTTTGTATAGCGTATGACTTCGGTCTGATTATAAATAAAGGCCAATTGTATGCTTTTGCCCTCAAGCGCTGAAGTCTTTCGCCGTCTACTACGGTTTACCCCGTTAGAAAGAAAGCGTTATGCATCGAGTAAATGCAGCTTTCTAACGGGGTTTACTCGTCACTTCGGGTATCGACTAACGTGAAAAATTCCTCCTACGCTCCTCGTAAATCCTTGTAGACTTTTGCGACCGAAGGGAGTGCTGAGCAAGGTCGAAGTGCCGGAAGACTTCTAATGCGCTTTCGACCAAAAGCATACAATTGGCTTTTAGCCTAAAATAAATAAACCTTTTTCTTTTTGGAGCGAATGTCGATTTTAGCCAAAGCAGCTTGAGCAAGCGAGGGAATCCGAACGTGGAAAGGTTCGGATGGCGAGGATGTTTGAGTCCGTCCTGGGCGTGAGCCCGACGGACGAGTTCCGCAGCCACCGAGATTGCGAAAGACCTTTGGCATCCCTCGTATCTTATAGAATTTACTTTCGGGGGAAAATCGACGCTGAGCGAAAAAAAGAAAAAAGTTTATTATTGATGTTGATTGTATTAAGGGTAATTTTAAAAGGGGTAATTTATGCCGGATTTCGGGGTTAGGTTAGATAAAGAAAAGGCGCTTGCTAAGAAGATGTCGCATTTTGGCATAAAGGAAAAGGATATCCTAGAGAAATTTGTAAGGTCAAGCGGCCACGGGGGGCAAAACGTTAATAAAGTCTCTACCTGCGTATATCTAAAGCATATTCCAACCGGGTTAGAGGTTAAGTGCCAGCGGGAACGCTCGCAAGCCTTAAACCGCTATATTGCCCGGCAGCAATTAACAAGGAAAATCGAAAATTTGACGCTGGGAAAATTATCAGAGGAAGCAAAGCGAATTGAAAAGATACGCCGGCAGAAGCGCAGAAGGTCAAGAAAGGCAAAGCTAAAAATCCTGGAGGCAAAACGAAGGCATTCAGAGAAAAAAATGCTTCGCGGCAAGGTACTTAACTTAGAATAATCCTGCTTAAAAATATTGGGGTTGTTAAAGGCTTAAAACGTGGTATACTTTAATTGAAAGTTGACAATTTGATAAGGCTATTGATAAGGGCAAACTCAGGGTAACCTGGGGACGCAAAGCGACAGTCCCGTCGAGAGTCGGGAGGCTGCGTTACCAAGTAGTAAGAATTAAAATTTAACCCTAAGATTTGTCTTAGGGTTTTTTTAATTTCTAAGCCCCGAAAGTTTGCCGGGGCTTTTTTCTTTGGAGGGGTTAATGTAAACCCCGTTAGAGAGTTCTCTCTAACGGGGTAAAGATCAGCTTGACCGGGGGGCGCGATCATGTTAGGGCGCGGCCAGAAAAATGATGCGAAATTAATAATTTTAAGCCGGACGCCCTATCAACAAAATCAGAGGGTTGGTTTGCTGTTAATAGAAGTTATTGTATTCATCGCAACCCTGTTTTTCTTTTCTGCTGCCCACGCCGAAGTGGTAATTAAACTGCAGGCAATAAAGACAATCGAATCAAGCGGCAATCCAAATGCTTTTAATTTCCGGACAAGGTGTTATGGCCTTTATCAAATCTCAGAAATTTGCTTACGGGATTTTAACCGGGGTAATAAGACAAAGTATGAGCCAAAAGACTTATTTAACCCGCTGATTAATGAAATGGTTGCATCCTGGTATTTTAAGCGGGTGCGCCAGATGCTTATTTCCTATAAAATTCCGGTTTCGGTAGTAACCCTCTTGGCTTCTTATAATTGGGGAATCGGTAATGTTGTGCGCTGGTACAGGGGCGGAACGCGGGTGGAAGAATTGCCGGGGGAAACAAGGCGCTATATTAAAAAGTATCAAGAATTAACACGGACGAGCATGAAAAAAGAAGAGAGGAAATTATCATATCTGCCGCTTTTAAGTTACGCAAAACCATTTTCCTATAATCCGCAGTTAAACCTGTTTTTCTTAGTCCATTAATAAAAAAGTCATTCTTTACAATTCCCTTAAAATCAAGTATAATAACTCGTTATTGCGGGTTAAAGCCTGAATTTTTGGTTAGTGTTTTGATTTAAAAGTCAGGCAGCAATAACAGGATAGGCATTATTTTGATATCCAGCCAGTAGTTTGAGAATAATCTCCATAAGGTATTTAGATATAAATAGTTAGGGCCACTAGCTCAATTCGGTAGAGCATCTGACTCTTAATCAGGGGGTTGAAGGTTCAAGTCCTTCGTGGCCCATTAATCCTGACCTTAATGAAGACCTACGAGATTATCGATCATACCGCTGATATCGGCATAAGGGTTTATGGGAAGGATCCAGAAACCCTTTTTTTTAATGCTGCCAATGCGATGTTTGAGGTTATGCTGGAGGCAACAAAGAAAAAGCCGATACCCAAAAGGGTTAAGCATAAAAAATTCATGCTTAATAAAAAGGGCAGCAGCCTTGAGGATGTTTTTGTTGCGTGGCTCGGCGAGCTCTTGTATTTGTTTGCGACAGAAGGGTTAATTATGGATAAGGCAGATATTCAGGCCTTGGATTCAAGCGGCATTCATGCAGAAATAACCGGTAAAATCTTTGATCCTGATTTTGACCGCATTAAGACCGAAATTAAAGCAGTTACTTATCACGAATTAGAAGTTATAAAAACAGATAAGGGTTATCAGGCAGAGGTGATTTTTGATATCTAATACCGGACAGGTATCTTTTACTAAGATTGACAACTGGCGCTGGGAAATCCCCAAGTCTTATAAACCGGGGATGCGTGTGCCGGGGCTCATATATGCGGATGAGAAGCTGCTTAAGGATATCCGCCATGATAAGGCATTAGAGCAGGTAGCTAATGTTGCTTTTCTGCCCGGTATTGTTAAGTATTCCCTGGCAATGCCGGATATCCATTGGGGGTACGGGTTTCCTATCGGCGGGGTAGCAGCAACCGATATTAAGGCAGGCGGGGTAATTTCACCCGGCGGGGTTGGCTTTGACATAAATTGCGGCGTACGCTTGCTAAAAACAAATTTTCAATATGACGAGATAAAAAGTAAAATTAAGGATTTGGTTTATGTGATGTTCAGTGATATCCCTTCCGGCGGAGGTTCAAAAGGGGATATCAGGGTTAGCACAAGAGAAGAACGCGAGATTTTAGTTAAGGGTGCAAAATGGGCGGTAGAGAAAGGGTATGGCACAGGCGAGGATTTAGAATACACTGAGGAGCGCGGTGCAATGGCCGGCGCTGACCCCCTGGCAATATCAGAAAGGGCATATGAAAGGGGCAAGGCGCAGTCAGGCACGCTTGGTTCCGGCAATCACTTTTTGGAGATTCAGGCAATTGACCAGCTTTATGACCGCGATATCTGCGATTATCTGGGTTTAACGCTCGGGCAGATTACAATAATGATTCATTCAGGTTCGCGGGGGTTCGGCTATCAGGTTTGCGATGAGTATTCAAAAGGGATGATTCGCTGTTTAAGTAAGTACCACATAAATGTCCCTGACCGGCAGCTTGCTTGTGCGCCGGTTGAATCCTTGGAAGGTAAACAATATCTCGCGGCAATGAAATGCGCGGCAAATTATGCCTGGGCAAACCGCCAGTGCCTGATGCATCTGACCCGCCAGGTATTTGAAAAGGTATTAGGCTCCAGTTGGCAGGATATGGGGATGCATCTGATTTATGATGTTGCGCACAATATTGCCAAGATTGAAAAGCACACGGTTGATGGTAAGGAAAAGACACTTTGCGTTCACCGCAAGGGCGCAACCCGCGCCTTTGCCCCCGGGCATCCGGCATTGCCTGATCGGTATAAAAAAATAGGCCAGCCGGTTATTATTCCCGGTGATATGGGAAGGAATTCCTATCTTTTGGTGGGTACGCTTAAGGCAATGGATGAAACATTCGGCAGCGCTTGCCACGGGGCAGGCAGGGTAATGTCCCGCACAGCTGCCTTAAAAACAATAGACGCAAATAAGCTGATGAAGCAACTGGAGGCAAAGCAGATATTTGTTAAGGCATCGGGGCGGGGAACAATTGTTGAGGAAGCCCCTGAGGCTTATAAGGATGTGAATGATGTTGTGGATGTAGTGGCAAATGCCGGGATTTCCCGTCGCGTATGCCGGATGCGGCCCTTGGGGGTAGTCAAGGGTTAAGGAACGGGGTTATATACTATGTTAGATATAAAATTTATCAGGGAAAATCAGGATTTGGTAAAAAAGTCGATTAAAGACCGGGCGCTTAAACTGGATTTAGGCGAGATTCTTAAGATTGATGAATCCCGGCGTAAGATTCTTGGTGAATTAGATGAACTGCGCCGGAAAACCAATGTTGCCAATGATGAAATATCCAAGCTTTTAAAAGAAAAAAAGGACGCAAAGCAAAAGATTCAGGCAATGAAGTCAATTTCTGCGCGAATAGGGGAATTGGAGAAGGAATTAAAGGACTGCCAGGAAAAAATGAATCAACTGCTTTTATTGTTCCCGAATATTCCGCATGGCTCGGTTCCCATAGGGGGTGTTTCTGCGAATAAGAATGTACGTTCCTATGGAAAGGCAAAGAAGCCTGATTTTACGCCTTTGACGCATACTGAAATAGCTGAATCATTAGACATAATTGATTTTGCCCGCGCTGCCAAAATTACCGGTTCTAATTTTGTGCTTTATAAAGGCTGGGGCGCAAGGCTGGAGCGCGCCTTGATTAATTTTATGCTTGATTTGCATACGCAAAAGCACGGGTATAGTGAGATCGCCCCGCCGTTTTTGGTGAACCGCCGGTCAATGATCGGAACCGGACAGCTTCCAAAACTGGAAGAGGATATGTACCGCCTTAAAGACGAGGATTATTTTCTTATTCCCACTGCCGAAGTCCCCTTGACTAATATTTTTGGTAACGAGATTTTAGAGGAAAATAAGCTCCCGATATATTATACTGCCTATACTGCATGTTTTCGCCGCGAAGCAGGTTCATACGGTAAAGAAACCAGGGGCCTGGTTCGCGTGCATCAGTTTGATAAGGTGGAGCTGGTTAAATTCGTAAAACCGGAAACTTCTTATGATGAATTGGAAAAATTGCTTAATAATGCCGAGCGAGTCTTACAGCTTTTAGAATTACCTTATCGTGTGGTAGCGCTATCCAGCCAGGATTTAAGTTTTGCAGCCTCCAAATGTTATGACTTAGAGGCATATGCCCCGGGCATGGATATCTGGCTTGAGGTTTCCAGCTGCAGTAATTTTGAGGCGTTTCAGGCACGGCGGGCTAATATAAGGTACCGCCGCGAGGATAAAAAACTGGATTATTTGCACACCCTTAATGGTTCGGGTGTTGCCCTGGCGCGCACAATGATTTGTTTATTGGAAAATTACCAAAATAAGGATGGTTCAATAACCATCCCCGAAGTTTTACGGCCTTACGTAAATGGAGAATCTGCAATCCCTAAACCCTAATCGTTCAAGAAAGGCGCTCGCGGTCCTTAAGTTTATTGTCGGCGTTTTGCTTTTGCCGGTGATTTATGCGATAACGGTTGCGTTTATAAATGAGTCCAGGACAATCGAGAAGCTCTTTTTTAATTCATTTGTTATTGGTATAATCAGCTTTTTGGTTTTTTATCTTTTTGTTTACGCGCCGGATGTAATTTATCAAAAGGAACAAAAGATAACCGAGGCTGCGTTTCACTTTTTATCCCCGCTGTTTAAGTTTGCTTCCTATGTTATGCCGGTATACGGCATTATTTTATTTTTGATTTACGGCATACTGTCGCTGGTTACAAAAAATCCCTTTCTTAGGCAGTTTTTCATGTTTATGATCGGTTTTAGCTTTATATTTCATATGGTATTCAGCGCAAAGGCACTACGCTCGCACAAAAATGATTTCTTAATGACTAATTATATATTTTCATTTTCGTTTATCTATATTGTGAACATTTCTCTGCTTGCTTTGGGGTTTAGCATTTTATATTTGCCTTTTTCCTGGTTCACTTTTTTCAGATTAACGTTTCAAATTACGAAACATATATTTTCTTCTGTATTTATTCAGCTTTTTCTTTAGTTTAAGATAGGGAACAGGAGGAGTGGCTGAGTGGTTGAAAGCGGCGGTCTTGAAAACCGTTAGATGCTGCGAGGTGTCTCAGGGGTTCGAATCCTCTCTCCTCCGATAAATTTTCCTGACAAAGAAAAATTGAACGGATCCGCCACCCTTAAAAGTTTCTGCGAAGCTCTACCATCGTTTTCCATGGTGAAGAGCGAAGCAGAACGCCGCCACCTTTAATTTTTCGCCAAGCAGCTTTCGCGCTTGGCTTCGTATTTTTAGGGGTGCCTTTTCAGTTATGGGATGGTGCCCCTTTTTTTTGCAGAGTGTTGAATGACGAATCCTGAGCGAGGAAGCAAGTCGAAGGGATGACTTCAAGCGTTAGATGAGAATAATCACTAAATAAATATAATTATGTGGAAAAATAAGATATATCAATTTCAATTTCTTTTTCTATGCGTTTTGGTTGCTATATGTATATTAGAATATTACTGTAAACATAATACCCCTTACCTTTATAATAATTCTTTGAGTACAATTTTTAAGAATACTAGTACTGGTCATCTATGTTATGAATTGAAACCAAATACAGAAGTTATATTTACAGGGGTATATGCCAAATTGCCTCCTTCTAAAATCAAAATTGCTTCAAATGGTATTAGGGATTATGAATATACGATAAAAAAGCCGAAAGGCTCATATAGGATTATTATTTTAGGAGATTCTGTGGCCTTTGGATGGGGTGTTGATATTGAGAAAACCTTTGCGAAAAGGCTAGAAAAATTATTAAACAGCAAAGCTAAAAAGAAATATGAAGTTATAAATTTTGCTGTTCCGGGATATAACTTGAGGCAAGAGATAGATACCTTAAAATACAAATGTTTAGCTTATAAACCAGACCTGGTGATTTTCTGTGTTCAAAATAATGATTATAGGCTATTATTTAATTATCACTGTCCTGTAAAAATATTAGAATTTATACCCTCTTGTTTAGTGAAAAGCTGTCTTATTTGTACTATTTTAGGTAGATACATTATGGAAATGGACCGGATTAGAGACAATAAGTTTGAAGAAGGATTAAATGAAACTGCATCGGCGATACAAGATTTATCTAAGATTATAGAAGAAAATAAAGTTTCGGTTTTATTTTATCCTGACATAGAGTGGATGGCCCCACTTCTAAAGAAAAATTATTTAGGTAACCGTATAATTCATTCAGGTAAAAGTTGTTTTGAAGATTCTAGATATATATTTAAAGACGATGGCCATCCAAATGCATTAGGGCATCAAAAAATAGCCGAAGAACTATATGCCTATTTGAGTATTTTTGTTCCCAATACTAAAAATTAAAGTATCTAAAAATTGTCTCTAACGTAGGACTCGACATCCCCCCTATCATCTAAACATAAAATAAAGTAAATTCTGCCCCATTTTTTATTTATAAACGCATGGCTCCAGTTTTGCTTTTCGCGGGGACGTTCGTTTTTCCCCAGCGAGGAAAAACTTCATTCAATGCTCGCCCTTACTCTTGGAAGTAATATTAGACAAATCAAACCATGCCCGCCCCGTTAGAGGCTTCGACTCTAACGGGGCCCGCTGCAGGCTCCGCCGCCGAAACACATTGTTTCGGCATTAGCGCCATCTTCCATTAATGGAAGATGGCGCTTTATGTCCCTAAAATATAGTGAGAAAATTGTTTGCTCAGGACAAACCCAGGGGTATAATTGCATTAGAAGGAGGCAGGAGCCTTGTTTTCTATAAGATGCAATTCAAAGAATAATGTTTTGACTGTAGTCTTTCGAAGTACTGTTGATGTTCGGCAGGCAGAGCAGTTAGTTGAAAAGCTGCAGCAGGAATTACCTAAACTTCGAAAAGGCTTTAAGATTCTGACTGATTTATCCGAGCTCGACAATATGGATTTAGACTACCGGCCATATATTAAAAAGACTATGAACTTATATAATAGTTATGGCGTAAAGACTATTATAAGAGTCATCCCGGATAAAAGTAAAGATATAGGTTTTAATATAATGTCATTATTTCACTTTCCGAGAGAAGTTAAAATTCATACCTGCAGTTCACTTAGAGAAGCCGAACAGTACATGGTTTTGCTAAGCGATACGGCAATTATTAAGAAAATGGCCGTATTATTAAAAATTTCTAAAGCAAAATTGCTGAACTTTAGTTCCTTTGTAACTTTCCGCTTAGTGGTGATTAGCGTCTTTTTTGTTTGTTTAATCATTTTAAGAAAGGCAGTAAGTGTATTTGGTGCTTCATTGGGTTATCTTTATGTAATAGTGATTTCTCTGTCAGGTTTTTGGTTCGGAATTAAAGGTGGACTTGCGTCAGCCTTAGTCGCTTCTGTAATATTTTTAATTGAAGTCAACATTTTTCAATCTTGGGAAGCCCGGGATATCGTTGTAAAGAGCATGTATTTAAGATTTACGGTATATGTTTTAGGCGGAATTGTATTCGGCCATCTTTCTGAATTAGAAAAGAAACTGAAAAAGAATTTAGAGTTTTTGGCCGCGCACGATGCACTCTTGGGGTGTTATAATTTTAGATTCTTAATGCGAATTTTAGAAAAAGAAATTATTCGAAGCAAACGGTATAAGAAAACCCTTGTCTTAAGCATCGTAGATATCGACCACTTCAAATCATTAAATGACCGCTATGGGCATTTTGTAGGTAATGATGTATTAAAGGCATTTGTTCAAGTTATAATGGATAACATTAGAGCGGAAGATATTTTAGGCCGATATGGTGGGGATGAATTTATTATTATTTTCCCAGAATCGAAGGCACACCAGGCAGAGGTGGTTTTGGAGAGAATAAAATCCAAACTTAGCCAACTCAAAATAAGCTCTGCTTATATGAATCGCGCCGAGGGTATTACTGTAACATTCAGTGCCGGAGTAGCTTCCTCTCCAGTAAACGGTAAATATATGAATGATTTAATTAATGCTGCTGATAGCGCACTCTATCAAGCTAAAAGGACAGGACGTAATAAAGTATTTATCGAAAGCAAAATATTCGCTGAATAAGAAGGATTGAGCAAAGTCGAAGTGCCAGAAGACTTCTAATGCGCTTTCGACCAAAATCATACAATTAGTCTGGGTTTTGAATAGTCCTAAGCACCCAAAGGGAGTCAAAGGGCAAACCGAAGTCATCCGCTAAGAATCTTTACCACCAATAACTAATAAAATTGTTTGCTCAGGACAAACCCAGGGGTATAATATGCTTAATATAGAGGGGTAGTAATATGGGATTAAGATAGTATAAATTTAGAGGCAGATTCCCGGAAAGGGGGTCTGTTTTTTTATTTAAAAGGAGGATGAGTAATGAGTAAAGTAATCGTATTAGCAATATGTTTTATGTTTTTGACTTTGCCGGTTTGTTTTGCAGGAACAACATCAAATCATACATGGGAATTGGGAAGTGAAGTATCGCATATTACCTATAGAGAGCCTGGGGTAATGCAGGAAAA
>JBDRHJ010000054.1:0-2828 GCA_043816835.1 Candidatus Omnitrophota bacterium | reverse complement strand
TTAAGGTCGCTCATTTTAATTCACCCCTTTTTGAAAATCTTCTACCGCTTCCTGCTGATTAGTCAATATGCGAAAAACATTGTCAAGCCCCAAAAGCTCAAACATCTCATAAACATCAGAACTCATGCCGGATAATTTTATATCCCCGCCATGGGATTGTAGCTCCCCGAGGGTAGTTATGAGAAATCCCATCCCCGCGCTGGAAATAAAATCGGCGCTGCCAAAATCAACTATCAGCTTTTGGCATTCTTCTTTTATTAACCCCTCGATCGCATTTTGGAATATCGGCAAGGTATAGGTATCAATTGACCCTTTAGGAACCGCTACGCAAATTTCGTTATTCTCGCCGGTTTTTTTAATCTCGATATTTAATTCTGACATTTTACCCCCTTGTTATAATATTATATAAGCCGTACCCCAATCACCGTTATATCATCACTTTGAATATAGCCCTTAGCAAAATCCTTGATACTTTCTTCTAATTTATCTACAAAAACCTGAACATCATCTGTGCCGCTTTCGATTATTACCTTAAGCAATCTATCCTTTCCGTAAAGCTCGTCACTCTTACTCTTGGCTTCGGTAACCCCGTCAGTATAAAAAACAAGCAAATCCCCGCTCTCTAATTGAATTTCTTCCTCTTGAGTAACCTTATCAAATAAGGCGCCGGCCATAACCCCTAAAGCCATACCCTTGGGCATTAATATATCGCATTCACCGGTTTTTCCATGGAATAAAATAGTCGGGGGATGCCCTGCCCTGCCATACATAAGCTTTCGATTTTTAACATCAAGAATCCCATAAAATATGGACACGAATGTCCCCTTTTTCATGTCTTTTACTAATAAATCATTTGCCTTAGATAATACGTTAGCCGCAGAAAGATTTCCCACTGCTTGAGAACGAACAACACTGCGAATCATTGCCATTAATATAGCCGCAGGAACACCCTTGCCGGATACATCACCGACCACTATCCCTATCTTATCCTGATCAACATCGATAAAGTCATAATAATCCCCGCCCACTTCCTTGGCTGCCTGATAAATCACGCCTATCTTGGCAGTTTCCAATTCCGGACATTTCTCCGGCAATAAAGCATGCTGTATCTGGCGGGCAATTTCCAGCTCCTGCTCAAACTTTTCCTTCTCAACCATTTCTTCCTGGGCCTTCTTTAATCTGCCGATCATCTGGCTGAATGTGCTGGTTAATACCCCGATTTCATCCTTGCCAATAACCGAAATTTTATAATCCAGGTCACCCCGCCCAATCGCCTCTGCCCCAAGCGTTAAAAGGTGGACCGGTTTGGTTATTGTTCTCGAAGTAGATAAAGCCAAAATCATTGCCAGGGCTATCCCGGCACAGGAAAATAATAACATATCCCGGGTAGTAATCTTTCTCATTGTGCTTATGATTTCTACATCAATCGCAGCAGCTAATGCCCCAACCACATTATTATCATAGTCGGCTATTGGATAGTATTTGGTTATGTAGCTTTTTTCCCCGATGCGGGTTAACTTAATAATATCAGTTTTTGACTGAGAAAGCTTCTCTTCAATTTCCGCACTCAACTGCTCTCCTAATAAACGCCTGTCTTGCTGATCGCGAATATTGGTAGTTATAATCGCACCCTGCTGAAATATTGCAGAATTTATCATGCCCTCTTTTTCCAGCCGGTCAACAATCAAAAAGTTATTATTTATAACCGCCCCGGCCATGACTATACCGACAAGCTTTTCCGAGAAAAAAATAGGGGCAGCTGCTTTTATCACCATCGCTGATTCTAAACGGCTATCAATTAACTGCACCTTCCAGAAAAGCCCTTCTTTCTCAAGTTCATCCTTGCCGATAATCTCGACTACCCCGCCCACGATTTCCTGGTCAGTGATTACCTTTTGCACTAATTTATCAGAAGAAAGGCTATCACCCTTTAGTTTTGGATTAGATGCCCTGACAACCACTTTCCCGAAAGGGTCAGTAATTGTTATAAATTCGTAAATATTTTTTTTAAGCATCTTCTCAGTATATTCTGCTAATTGAGGGTTAAGCCCTAGACTGGTTGCGATTTGAACTGCATTATCCTTGGATATGGATTCAGCAAAATGCCTCATATCCTCCAACTTAGTTTCGAAGCTTGTTCTTACTAAGGTCAAGTCGCTTCCCGCTTTTGTCCTGGCTTGTCTATTTATATATCCCACGAGTTGATTTATGCTATATGCTGCTGCAATTGACATCGGAACTACAATTATTACAACGCAGATAGCAATTAATTTTGCTTTTACGCTATAAAAAAGCGGCCTTTTTTGAGTAGCCACTATTTACACCCCCGAATAATAATGCCGCGGCTCATTTCTGATATTTGAATTCCGGATTAGAAGTCATCTCAAAATAAATGTTTTTTGCCCCCCCCAATACCTCAAAGGGTATCTCAATCCCCAGCTGCTGAGCCCGGGCAAGATTCAGTGCAATATAGTAATCCCGCGGAAACTCAATCGGTATATCCCCGGGATTGCCGCCTCGTAATACCTGATCTGCCTGCAGTGCGGTGTTTTCGCCGATCTTATAAAGATCCGTGCCTGCGCCGCACAAAAACCCCATTGAAACCCAAACTGCCCAAACCACAAATTCAGGTTTGTGGGTTTGGTTTTTTAATATCCAACCCGTAAACTCAGAATACCCAATCCCCCTACCGCTTTTATCATATTGCCCATGCGGGGAATAATGAAAAATAACATCAACATCATCCCGCTGGTCCATTTCTAAAGTCAATCTCTGATAATCTTCCCAGGACGATGCGCGATACATACCCTCTAACTCTAAGGGGTAGC